>JAFQKL010000356.1 GCA_017396965.1 Clostridia bacterium | reverse complement strand
CGTCGCGCAGGCCGTACCACCCCGGCTGTTCGCCGAAGGGGACAGCGAAGATGGCGCTGTAGCGCGGCTCCCACAGCAGCTCGCCGCGCAGGGAGGCCACCCCCCAGAGGCCGTTTTGACGCACAACCAGCCCCCGCTCCCCCTCCGCCTCATACCAGAGGGTGCAGGTGGGCTGCAGACCGGTGAGCACCGCCTCGCGGCCCTGCTCCTGGTAGGGGAAGGCGCCGACATCCATAAAGCCGCCCACCGCCTCAAACGCCTGTTCGACGACGAGGCGGCCCTGCTCGGTGTCGTACACCCCCCAGCCGCCGTCCGCCGCCTGAACGGCGATGTGACGGTCGTCGAGCAGGGCGGGCGGGCCGTCCGCTCCGCCGGCGGTGTGGCCGTGGCCGACGGCGAGGCAGCTCTGCGGGGTGAGCGGCAGGATGCCGCCGTCGCTGACCATCCACAGCCGCTGCAGGCCGGCGGGGTCGGTGGAGATGAGCAGGCCGCCCGCTCCGGGCAGGAAGGTGAGGTCGGTGTATTCCGGCTGGAGCAGGGCGATGCCCTCGGGGCTGTAGAGGCCGAGAAGGCCGCCGCTGTGCAGCAGGTAGCCGCCGCGGGTGCGGGTGAACTGTCCTTCGACGGGGTCAAACAGCGGCCCGTCGCGGCGGGAGAACAGCAGCACACCGCCTTCGCCCGCGGCGGGGAAGACATCGGTCAGCAGCAGACGCCGGGCGGCGGGCGGGGCTTCGGTGGGGGCGGTGAGCCCGTGGGCGGCGGCGAGGGCGGCGGTTTCGGCCATCGCCGTCTCAAGGGAGAGGATCTCCAGCCGGCCCTCCTCCTGCTGCCACTCGAGCAGGGCGCAGACGGCGAGAGAGGCGGCCTCGGCGGAGATCAGCCAGTCACCGCCGACAAAGAGGGGCAGGTGCAGCAGCCTCAGCTCCAGCGGCTCTGTCCCCTCCCCCAAAAGGCGCAGCAGGCCCGACTCGGTCAGCACCGCCCGGCAGGCATAGCGGCGGTGGGAGAGGCGCAGCACCGCCTCCCCCGCCTCCTCCCCGCGCTCGAGGGTCAGCCCCTCCACCAGAGGGGCGAGGCGCTGGAGGTTGACATAGATTGTCTCTCTGTCGGCATAGAGCAGCGGCTGCGGCGGGTCGGCGGGGAGGCCGTCCACCGTCACCGTCGTGGTGAGATAGCCCTGCGGCGGCTGCTCCGCCAGCAGGCTGGGCAGCAGCAGCCGCATCGCCGCGGCGGCGAGCAGGCCGCTGAGCAGCACCGTCAGCACGGTGAGGGGCAGGCGGCGTTTCGTTTGAGCGGACATGGCTTCTCCTTTCTCATCCTCTGTTTCTTTGATCCTATCATATAACAGTTTCGCCGCCTTTGCAAGCGCGGCGGAGGGACGGGAGAAGAAATCGCGTTTCCCTGTTGCGCGGGGGCCCTGTTTTGTGATAAAATAAGCTATCATATGGATGGAGGCTCTTTTCTATGTCTGGACATTCCAAATGGAAGAATATCATGCACAAAAAAGAGAAGACCGACGCCCAGCGCGCCAAGGTCTTCACCAAGATCGGCCGTGAGATGTCGCAGTGCGTCAAGCAGGGCGGCCCCGATCCCAACGTCAACTCCCGTCTGAAGGATCTCATCGCCAAGGCCCGTGCCAACAATGTGCCGATGGACAACATCGACCGCATCATCAAAAAAGCCTCCGGCGAGGGCGGCGGTGACAGCTATGAGAACATCACCTACGAGGGCTACGGCCCCTGCGGCGTGGCCGTCATCGTCGAGGCGCTGACCGACAACCGCAACCGCACCGCCGGCGATATGCGCCATTACTTTGACAAGTACGGCGGCAACCTCGGCCAGTCCGGCTCGGTCAGCTGGATGTTTGCCAGCAAGGGCCAGCTGGTGCTGGAGAGCGAGGATCTCGATGCCGACGAGGTGATGATGGACGCGCTCGATGCCGGCGCCAGCGATTTTGAGGACGAGGGCGAGGTGTTCACCATCACCACCGAGCCGGGCGAGTTCTCCGCCGTCTTCGACGCCCTCACCGCCAAGGGGTACAGCTTTGCCCAGGCGGAGGTCGCCATGGTGCCCTCTACCTACACCAAAATCGAGGGTGACGATCTGGTGATCAAGATGGAAAAGCTGCTCGATATGCTGGAAGACAACGACGACGTGCAGAACGTCTGGCACAACTGGGATCAGGACTGATGCCGCTTGAGCTGCCCCCGCCGCTGGCCGCGGCCGATGCCGCCCTGATGGTAGAGGCCCTCGCCGAAGCCCTGCGCGCCCTGCCGGACGATGTGCCGGTGGGTGCGGTGGTGGTGCGGGAGGGCGCCGTGGTGGGCAGGGGCTGCAACACCCGCCAGCGCGAGGGCGACATCTGCGGCCACGCGGAACTGAATGCCCTGCGCGACGCCGCCCGCCGCCTGGGCGGCTGGAACCTCACGGGATGTACCCTTTATGTCACACTCGAGCCCTGCCCCATGTGTGCGGGAGCCATCGCCCAGGCGCGGATCGACCGGGTGGTGTTCGGCGCCGCCGACCCCAAGGCGGGGGCGATGGGCTCGGTCTGTGACCTCACCGCCATGCCCTTTCCCCATGTGCCGCGGGTGACTTCCGGGGTGCTGGAGGAGGCGTGCGCCGCCCTGCTGACCCGGTTTTTTGCCGCGCTTCGGGAGGAGCGGGGAAGTTTCGCGTGAAAAAACGGAAAAAAGCGAAAGAAAGTGCTTGATTTTTCCCGGGGCTTGCGGTATAATAACGTTTGTTAGTCAATTGTCTGGGAGAGCGGAGGTGAAAACTGTGCCCAACATCAAGTCCGCGAAGAAGCGCGTCAAGGTGAATGCTACCAAGGCTCTGAGAAATCAGATGCTGAAGAACGCTCTGCGCACCGAGCTGAAGAAGTTCGATGCCGCCATCGCCGAGGGTGACGAGCAGGCCCGCAAGGTCGCTCTGGCCCGCGTTTGCAAGTGCGTGGATCAGGCTGCCGCCAAGGGGATTCTGCATAAGAATAAGGCCGCTCGCGCCAAGAGCCGCCTGACCAAGAAGGCCGCTGTCTGATTTTATCATAGCGCCGCCCTTCGGGAGCCGTGTTGCCCCCGAAGCTGCTGACTCCGGCAGTCGGCAGAACCGTGAATCAACCTGAGAAGAGTGCCCGGTGCAGCGATTTCTGTCCGGGCACTTTTTGTCTTGGGTCGAAAGGCTGCGGACAGGGGCTGCGCTGTCATGCGCTCCCCTTCCGGCACATATCCTTTACCACGCAACCGCGAAATCTGTGATCACCCTGCAAAGGAGGCTTTTTCATGATGAGAGCCCGCCGTTTCCCTGCGTTTTTGCTGGCGCTGCTGCTCTTTGTCCTGCCGGCGACGGCCCTGCCGGTATCGGCAGCTCCGCCGGCGCCGGAGATCGCGGCAAAAAACGCCATTCTCCTCGAGGCCTCCACCGGCCGTGTCCTGTACGAAAAAGAGGCCGACACTCCCCTGCCCCCGGCCAGCATCACCAAGGTGATGACGGTGCTGCTGCTGGCCGAGGCGGTGGACGAGGGGCGGGTGTCGCTCGACGACGTGGTGACGGTGAGCGGAAATGCCGCCGCCATGGGCGGCTCGCAGGTGTATCTGGAGACCGGCGAGCAGATGAGCCTGCGCGACCTGCTGAAATCGGTGGTCGTCGCCTCCGGCAACGATGCCGCAGTGGCGGTGGCGGAGGCTCTTGCCGGCAGTGAGGAGAGCTTTGTGGCGCAGATGAACGAGCGCGCCGCCGAGCTGGGCCTCTTGAACACCCACTTTGTCAACAGCCACGGGCTGGATGCCGAAGGCCACCTCTGTTCGGCCAGGGACATCGCCCTCATGTCGGCCACGCTGCTGCACAACCACCCCTGGATCACCGAATACACCACCATCTGGATGGATTCCCTGCGCGACGGCGCCTTTACGTTAAGCAACACCAACAAGCTGATCCGCACCTACCCCGGCGCCACCGGGCTGAAGACCGGCACCACCACCAAAGCCGGCTGCTGTCTCGCCGCCTCGGCCGAGCGGGACGGGATGGTGCTGATCGCCGTGGTCATGGGCACTGCCAACAACGAGGAGCGGTTCGCCGCCGCCTCTGCCCTGCTCGACTACGGCTACGCCAACTACAAGCTGGTCTCCTTCCCCTTCACCGCGCCGGCGCCGATCGCCGTCAAGGGCGGCAAGCAGGACCTGGTGCCGCTGACAGTGACGGAGGAGGCGGTCACTGTGGTCATGGAGCAGGGCGACACCCGCACGGCAGAGACGGTGCCCTCGGTGCAGCAGGAGCTGACCGCCCCGGTGGAGAAGGGCCAGACGGTGGGCGAGGCGGTGCTGATGCTCGGCGACGAGGAGATCGGCCGCGCTAAGGTGGTGACGGCGCAGGAGGTGTTAAAACGCACCCTGCTCGATGAGCTGGTGCGCTGCCTTCGGGTGCTTTCGATGGTCGGCAGCCGCGCCGTGACGCCGACTTCTCTCTTTTTGAACCTGTTCTCCTGAGAAAATTTCGGCAGATTTCTTGACAAATGAGGCAGTCTCTGCTATACTGTATCAGTCATCAACCGAAGACCGCAGGTGTGGCGCGGGGGTTTTCCGCGTTGCTGAAAGTTTGCCTGCCGAGGGAGATGTGTCACCGGATCGATCGTCCGGCTGTTTTGCGGCTGTCGGTCGTTTGTGATGCAGTTTTCGCTCCCTTGCTGTTTGCGAGGGAGCTTTTATTTTCCCGAATTGATGACGTTTGATCCCACACCATCAAGGAGGTGAAACAGAATATGCCCAGCGCAAAGATCTTAGAGCAGAAGAAGCTGGTTGTCGCCGCTCTGGCTGACAAGCTGAGCAAGGCCACCGCCGGTGTCTTCGTCGACTACTGCGGTATCACCGTGGAGGAGGACACCAAGCTGCGCGCCGAGATGCGCAAGGCCGGCGTGGAGTACACTGTCGTGAAGAACACGCTGACCCGCCTTGCCGCCAAGGAAGCCGGTCTGGAGGGCCTCGATGAGATCCTCAACGGCACCACCGCTCTGGCCGTCAGCTATGACGACGCGGTCGCTCCCGCCAAGATCCTGGATGCCTATGCTTCCAAGCATGACAATTTCAAGATCAAGATGGGCTTCGTCGAGGGGAAGGTGATCTCCGCCGCCGAGGTCAAGAACCTGGCCATGCTGCCGTCTCGCGAGGTGCTGATCGCCCAGGTGCTCGGTACCATGAACGCTCCCATCACCGGGCTTGTTACCGTCCTCAACGGCAACATCCGCGGTCTGGCCGTGGCCCTCAAGGCCATCGCCGAGCAGAAGGGCGCGCAGTAAGCGCGGTGCCTTTGCTGCTCTCCTTGCTGCCGTCGCGTCGTGAACCTGCAGTGCAGGAAATCCGGCCGTGTGCGGCAGGTGAACGGGTCCGCCGTTGCGTGCGGCCCCGCCCCTTCAAACACAAATAAAAAAATACGGAGGATATACCAATGTCTGAGAAGATCACTGCCTTAATCGAAGAAATCAAGGTTCTTACCGTTCTGGAGCTGTCCGAGCTGGTCAAGGCTCTGGAAGAGGAGTTCGGCGTCTCCGCCGCCGCCCCCATGGCCGTTGCCGCTGCCCCCGCCGCCGCTGCCCCCGCTGAGGCCGCTGCCGAGAAGACCGAGTTCGACGCCATCCTGGCCGATGTCGGCGCTGAGAAGATCAAGGTCATCAAGGTCGTCCGCGAGATCACCGGTCTGGGCCTGAAGGAAGCCAAGGATCTGGTTGACAACGCTCCCAAGCCCATCAAGGAAGGCATCTCCAAGGAGGACGCCGAGGCCATCGCCAAGCAGCTGGGCGAGGTTGGTGCCAAGGTTGAGGTGAAGTAAGACACCTTTCCCCTTTTATGAAAATCCCCCCGGCGGTTTCGGCCGCCGGGGGTTTTCTTTTTTCCTCGCAAAGATGCTCAGACCGTGCAAAGCGCGCAGCCGGAGGGATTCCGGCTGCGCGCCGTTGGTGTTTGGGAACGAACGTCGGACGGATGAAAGAATCAGTCCAGCGCATCCTTGATCTTGTCAAAAAAGCTCTTCTTCCCTTCCTTCTCCTCGCTCACCACCGGCTTTCCCCCGCCGCCCTTGATGGCGCGGTCGAAGTTGAGCAGATGCTCTTTCTGCTCAGCCGTAAGGTTTTTCGGCACCTCCACCGTGACGCGGACGTACTGGTCGCCGCGTCCGCGGGAATTGAGGTGCTGGATGCCCTTGTTCTGGAGGCGGAAGACGGTGTGGCTGGCGGTGCCCGGGGGGATCTTCTGCAGCACCTTGCCGTCCAGGGTGGGGATCTCCAGCTCGGCGCCGAGGACGGCGTCGGCAAAGGAGATGGGAACGTCCATCGACACGTCGCTGCCGTGGCGCTCGAAGATGGGGTGGGGGCGGACGGTGATGGACACCATCAGGTCGCCCGCCGGGCCGCCACGGCTGCCGGCGTTGCCCTCGCCGCGGACGCAGAGGGTCTGGCCATCGTCGATGCCGGCGGGGATGTTGACCTTGATCTTCTTGGTGCGCCGCACCTTACCCTTGCCCTTGCAGGTGTTGCAGGGCTCTTTGATGATCTGGCCCTTGCCGCCGCACTTGTCACAGACGCGGCTGGTACTCATCACCCCGAAGGCGGTGCGCTGCTGCACCCGCACCTGGCCGCTGCCGCCGCACTGGGTGCAGGTTTCCACGCTGCTGCCGGGGGCGGCGCCGCTGCCGGAGCAGGTTTCGCAGTTCTCGATCCGCACCACCTCCACCTCCTGCTTGACGCCGAAGGCCGCCTCCTCAAAGGAGATGGTGGTGGAGGCGTGGGCATCGTCGCCGCGGCGGGGGCGGTTGGGGTTGGCGCCGCCGCCGGCGAACCCGCCGCCGAAGCCGCCGCCGAAGAAGCTCGAGAAGATGTCTCCCAGGTCTTCAAAGCCGCCGAAACCGGCGCCGTAGCCGGCGCCGCCGCCGTAGGACGGGTCGACACCCGCGTGGCCGTACTGGTCGTAAAGCTGGCGCTTCTGGGCGTCGCTTAAGATCTCGTAGGCCTCCTGAACCTCCTTGAACTTCTCCTCGGCATCCTTGTTGCCGGGGTTGCGGTCGGGGTGATATTTCTTGGCAAGGGAGCGATAGGCTTTTTTGATCTCGTCGTCTGTGGCGCCTTTGGAGACGCCCAGAACGTCGTAGTAATCTCTCTTGTCAGCCATAAGCAAAATCCCTCAATTATCTGACTTTCAATCAAGCCGTATTTCAAACAAGGCGCGCAAAGGGGGGACGAACCCGCCCCCCTTTGGCTGCCTTACGGGTGTTTAGTCGACATCCTCATAGTCGGCATCCACGACATTGTCGCCCTGGAAGCCGGCGGGGTCCGTGCCCTGGCCCTGCACGTCGGCAGCGGCCTGGGCCTGCTGGTAGAGCTTTTCGGAGATGGCGTAGAACTTCTGGGTCAGGGCCTCGGAGTCGGCCTTGATCTTGTCGGTATCGCCGCTCTCGAGGGACTTCTTGAGGGTCTCAAGCGCCTCGTTGACGGGGGCCTTCTCGTCGGCGGTGATCTTGTCGCCCAGCTCTTCGAGGGTCTTTTCGGTCTGGTAGACCAGCTGCTCGGCGCTGTTTTTGGTCTCCACGGCTTCCTTGTTCTTCTTGTCCTCGGCGGCGAACTGCTCGGCCTCCTTGACGGCCTTCTCGATCTCGTCGTTACTGAGGTTGGTGGAGGCGGTGATGGTGATGTTCTGCGCCTTGCCGGTGCCCATATCCTTGGCGGTGACGTTGACGATGCCGTT
>JAFQKL010000355.1 GCA_017396965.1 Clostridia bacterium | reverse complement strand
CACCGAGGCCGACGAAAAGACTGTGGCCGCCAACGCCGTAAAGGAGAAGCAGGCTCTGGCCCTCTGCCGGGAAAAGGTGGAGAAGTATGAGCTGGACATGAAGCTGGTGGACGTGGAATACGCCTTTGACGGCTCCAAGGTCCTCTTCTTCTTCACCTCTGAGGGCCGCGTGGACTTCCGCGCCCTGGTCAAGGACCTGGCCGCCGCGCTCCACACCCGTATTGAGCTGCGCCAGATCGGCGTGCGCGACGAGGCCCGTATGCTGGGCGGCATCGGCATCTGCGGAAAACCCTTCTGCTGCTCCCAGTTCCTCAATGAGTTTGTGCCGGTCTCCATCAAAATGGCAAAAACTCAGAATCTCTCCCTCAACCCCACCAAAATCTCCGGCACCTGCGGCCGTCTGATGTGCTGCCTGAAATATGAGCAGGACGCCTATGAGGACGCGGTGCGCCGCTGTCCCAAGAACGACTCCTTCGTGGAGTGTCCCGACGGCGTGGGCAACATCACGGCGGTCAACCTCCTGCGCGAGCAGGTGCGTGTCCGTCTGGAGGACGCCTCCGACCCCATGAAGACCTACCGGGTGGATGAGATCCGCGTGGTGCGCAGCGGCAAGGGCAAGCGCCCCGAGGACTATGTGGCGCCTCCCGCCGAGGAGCTGGAGAAGCTTCGCTACGTGACCCCCGAGGAGGAAAAGGCCCGTCCCCGCTCCAGCACCGACCGTCTGGCCGCCGCTCTGGAGTCCATTCTGGCCCAAAATCCCGCCGTTCCGTCCCAGGATACCCCCGCCGAGCCTGTTGCGCCCGAGCATTCTGTGGAAGAAGCTGCCGAATCCGCTTCCTCCGGCCGTTCCCGCCGCCGCAGAAACCGGGGCAAAAAAACCGCTTCCGCCGAGCAGCAGGCCACCGTGGTGCTCGTCCAGGAAAAACCCGCCGCGCCCAAGGCGGAGAAGCAGCCCGAACGCAAGGATAAGCAGGCCGCGCAGCAGCAGCAGCCTGACAGCGAGCAGAAAAAGACTTCCTCCCGCCGCCGCAGAGGTTTCAGACCCGAGCATAAGGCCGCCGAGCATAAGGAGCAGCAGACTGCCGCGCCCAAGGCGGAAAAGCAGGCTGCACCCGCCGCCGAGGGCGGCGAGAAGAAGCCCAACCACCACCGCCGCCATCACCATCGCCGCGGCGGCGGCAATAAGGCCACTCCGCCCAAAGCAGAATAAAGTACCAAAAATAGGTGCTGTCCCACATGGGACAGCACCTCTTTTGCCTATTTTTTCCTGTCAAGGAAAATATTTTCTCTGTTTTAGACGATTTTTACTCGGATAAATCTGCGTTTTCCACAACATCCACAGGTTTTTCCTCAACCTCGGGGTTGAGATCGGGATCCCGGTCGGTGAGGGCCATGGCGATCACCTGGTCGCCCTCCTCCTTAAAGCGCATAACGATGACGCCCTGGGTGGCACGGCCCGCGATGCGGATGGCGTCCACGTGGGTACGGATAAGGATGCCGCTCTGGGTGACCAGCAGCAGGTCCTCGCTGCCGTCCACCACCTTGACGCCCACCACGCCGCCGGTTTTCTCGGTGACCATGTAGTTGCGGATACCGGAGCCGCCGCGGTTGGTGATGCGGTACTCCTCCACGTCGGTGCGCTTACCGAAGCCGTTGGCGGTGATGGAGAGGACGGTCTTGCCCTCCTCCGCCACGGCGGCGCCGATGACGTAGTCATCCTCGCCCAGACGGATGCCGCGCACGCCCACGGCGGTACGGCCCATGGGACGAACGGCGGACTCGGGGAAGCAGACGGCCTGACCCTTGTTGGTGGCGATGAGGATCTTCTTGGTGCCGTCGGTCTCCAGCACGGAGATGAGCTGGTCACCCTCCTCCAGGCTGAGGGCGCGGATGCCAGTCTGGCGGATATTCTTCAGGCTGGACACGGGCAGGCGCTTGACGGTACCGTTGCGGGTGACCATCATCAGGTAGAGCTCCTGCTCCTCGCTCAGCTCACGGGTGTGGACCATGGTCTGCACCTTCTCGCCCTGCTCCACCTGGAGCACGTTGACGATGGCGGTGCCCCGGGCGGTCTTGCCCGACTCGGGGATCTGATAACCCTTCTTGCGGTAGACCTTGCCGGTGTCAGTGAAGAAGAAGAGGTAATCGTGGCTGGAAGCGGAGAACACGTCGGTGACGTAGTCCTCGTCCCGGGTGGTGATGCCCTTCTTGCCCATGCCGCCCTTGCCCTGTGCCGCGTACTCGCTCACGGGGGTGCGCTTGATGTAGCCGCCGGCGGTGAGGGTGTAGACGCACTCCTCCTCCTCGATGAGGTCCTCGATGTCGATCTCGTCCTCCACGTCCTGGATCTCGGTGACGCGCTTGTCGCCGTACTTGTCCCGGATGGCGGTGAGCTCCTCCTTCAGGATCTGGCGGACCAGGGCCTCGTCGGACAGGACCTGCTGGTACCAGGCGATTTTCTTCTGCCGT
>JAFQKL010000354.1 GCA_017396965.1 Clostridia bacterium | reverse complement strand
GGCAGGGGTGGAGAGAGGGGAGAGAGGGAAGATAGGGAAGATAGGGGGAGAGAGGCCGGTCTTAGGTTGTGACCGGCCTCTCGATGCTGTTGCAGAGTGGGGCAGGGCGGGGCTTGCCCGTCTGTATTGGCGCTCTGCGACGGGCAAGGTTTCCTTTGCCCTGCAGGCGGCCGGCAGGCGGCTTAGCCCTCACAGAAGGCGGTGAAGTTCTCGGCGATGGCGGTGGCGGTGTCTGTGGCGGACATCACCAGCAGCACCAGGTTGCCGTGCTGCAGCACCTCGGTCTTCTCGGCGGTGACACAGATCCACTTGCGCGGGTCGGCGTTCTTCTCCACCTCGGCGGCCACGGCGGCGGCATCGGCGTCCTCCGGCAGGCGCAGCAGCACCACCGAGTGGGCAACCGAGCTCATCATCGCCTCACTGGCCAGACCCTCGGCCCCCTCGATGGGGTCGATGAAGGCGAAGAAGGCGAAGTTCTCCTCGTCCAGCGGCATCTCGCCGACGGCCAGCTCCGCGGGCACGGCGCCGTCGAGGATGGTGGTCATGATCTCGCTTAAGGTCATGTCGGCCCCGGGGTTGGTGTCGCCGGAGGAGGAGGAGCAGGCTGCGAGGCTGAGCATCAGCAGCAGGGCGAGGGTGAGGGCAACGATCTTTTTCATCTTTGTTTCTCCTTTTGTATCCATAATGTGTACAGTTCGGGCGCCGGGATTTCGGCGTCCTCTCTTATGTCGCAAAGCATATCAGAAAAGTTCCCGCAAAACAAGAGAAAAATACGAAATTTTTGAAAAAGAATTTTCCATCTACGGCAAAACAACAAAAGAGCGCCGGGGAAAGACAATCTCCCCGCACAAGAAGAGCAGCCTGCCGAATTGTCCTTGAGACAGAGACGGGCAGGCTGCTCTCAGCAAAGGCACGCTGTACCTTCAGGTTCCGGAGAAAGGGAAGTCAGCGCCGATCAGTCCACCAGAACGGGCAGGGGGGTGGGTTCGATGACCTCGGTGGTCAGCATCGACTCCATGAACTCGACATATTCCTTCTGGTTCATCTGCGGCTTGAACTCCTCGACGTGCTTCTTGGCGCGGGCGGCATCGTCCTTTAAGAACTTATAGGCCGAGAGGGCGAAGATCTTGGCGGTGACGATGTAAGCCAGCTCCTCGTCCACCACCGCGACGTCGGGATTGTGCAGCATCCCGGTGAAGCCGCCGGTGCCGAACTGGATCAGGGGCAGCAGGTAGGAGACATCGCCGTAGTCGGTGGAGCCGGTGCCGTGGCGGGGCTCATCGGGGACGAAGACCTTGTACTTGTCGCCGGCGACATCCTGGCACGCCTCGATGACGGCGGAGGGGTCGTGGGAGGGGATGGTGGGCATATAGCCGGGCAGGGTGGTGATCTCGAGGCCGCAGCCGGTGGCAAGGGCGCCGGCCTTGAAGGCGCGGTTGAACTTGTGGTTGGCATCGACGTAGGCGGGGATGTTCTTGGCGCGGACGGAGTACTCCATCTTGACATTGTCGGCAATGACATTCATCGCCACGCCGCCGGCGGACATGAAGCCGTGGACGCGGACGGTGTCCTTATCGCGGAAGGACTCGCGCTGCACATCGAGGGCGTGCATGGCGACGGCGGCGGCGGAGAGACCGTCGAGGCCGAGGTGGGGGGAGCCGGCCGCGTGGGCCGCCTTGCCCTTGAAGGTGACCATCTTGTTGACAAAGCCGTTGGAGGAGGCGTTGGTGACAGAGATCTGATGCTCGGTGCCGGAGTGGTGGCCGACCACCAGGTCGATATCCTCCATCGCGCCGACGCGGATCAGCTCGCACTTGCCGCCGCCGTAGCGGATCTTGCCCTCGTCGCGCATCTGGTTTTTCAGCTCGACCTCGACAAACTCCTCAGCGGGGACGGCGAAGAAGGTGACGTTGCCGCCGAGCGCCGCCTTGACCTCGGGATCGGTCAGCGCCAGGGCGGCGCCCATGATGCCGGTGAGCTGGGCATGGTGGCCGCAGCAGTGGGAGGCGCCGGTTTCGGGGTTGGCATCGACATGGGAGGGGATGGGCAGGGCGTCCATCTCACCCATGAGGGCGAGGTTGGGGCCTTCGGCGTTCTTGCCCTTTAAGTAGGCCTTGACACCGGTGACGGCGAGGCCTTCCTCAACTTCGAGGCCGAGGCCCTTGACCACCTCAACAAATTTGCCGGCGGTGCGGAACTCACGGTAGCCGAGCTCGGCGTGCTTCCAGATATCGCGGCCGAAGGCGATGATCTCGTCGCGCTTTTCGTCGATGAGCTGACAGATGCGTTGTTCGATTTTGTCCATGGGTGAAAGCCTCCTTGTTGTGTTGTGATGGTGGGTGTACGGGGGATCTCATTATGGAATATAGTATAACACAGGTGGACGGGTGAGGTAAAGAGCGGGGCGGGAAAAGTAGGGGGGAATGTTTG
>JAFQKL010000353.1 GCA_017396965.1 Clostridia bacterium | reverse complement strand
CTGTCTCCCCGCCTTCGGCGCCCCTGACATCCGGTCCCGCGCCCGGGATAAGGTAGAAAACCGGCAAGGCGGTTTTCTTTGATGTTTTATACAGGGGTTTTTCGACAGTCTGAGGGTGCCCTCCTTCCCGGAGGACACCCCGCTTTTGTCACATCCGCAGCCGCCACAGCCGCGCCGTCTCCGCCGCAGGCGGCGGCGCTTCTCCGAAGCCGATCGCCAGCCAGGCAAAAAAGGCCAGATACATCAGGCAGCAGCCGCACAGCATCTGGAGCAGCGCCCTGCTCCGCCGGTCCAGCCGCTTGCGCGCCGTGATCAGCAGCAGCAGCGCCCCGACAAAACCGGCAATCACCGCCGCCGTCACCACCGGGTGCAGCAGCAGGTCTAAAAAAGGCATCGACGAATTCATCTTCCATCCGCTCCTGTTCCATCCATTCACTCAAAGCCGCGCCGGTCGGCCCGGTCTTTCGCCGCATGGTTGCCAAAGGTTGTTCCTGTCTGCTTTCATCATAGCAGACGCGGCTGGTTATGTCAAGATTTTGTCACAATCTGTCCCCAAAATCCCATGAAAAGAGCCCCGCACCCGGCGGAGCCCTCTTTGCAGTCTGAAGAAAATCGAGCGTCGTCACTCCTGCTCCCGATCCACCCGGCGGAAGTACACGCAGTACCACACCGCCGCGAACAGCGACAGGCCCGAGCAGAGCAGAATCAGCCACCACACCGCCTTCTCCGGCAGGCGGGAAAAGAAAAAAAGCACCACCAGGGTGACGTCCAGCACCACGGCGGAGAGCTTGCCTGCCCATTTGGCCCCCGCCACCTTGCCGTATCTGCGGTAGTAGCGCAGATTGAGCGCCCCCACCACCAGCTCGCGCAGGAAGGTGACGGCCAGCAGCACGATGGTCTGCGGATAGGGGGTCATCAGGCAGAGCAGCAGCACCACCTGGGTCAGCTTGTCGGCAAAGGGATCGAGCGCCTTGCCCAGCTCCGAGATGGCGTTGAAGCGGCGGGCCACCCAGCCGTCGATGGCGTCTGAGAGGCAGGAGATCACCAGCAGCACCGCCGCCCAGGTGCGGGTGGCGGGATTGCGGTAGAATTTGAGGATGGGGGGCAGAAGGATGAGACGCAGCGCGCTGAGGGCGTTGGGCAGGGTGAAGATCTTCTTGTCGCTCATGGATCAGCCTCGCTTTCCAAAGGGAACAACACCCCACGTTTTTCAGAGGTGTGACGAAACCAGAAATCTGTTGATATTAAGATATATTTTGAATCTTTTCCGCCCCCTTGTCAAGAGGGTTTTGCAAATTTAACCCGTCTGCGCCGGGATCCACTTTTCAGGGAAAAGGAAAAAAGTCTTCCGTGCGGCTGTTGACAATGTAAACAACGTGTGCTATACTCTGTCTACAATGTAAACAAGGAGGGTTCCCCATGTCCCCGACCCCGCATGATCAAACGCTGCTGACGCCGACCGAATGGCGTCTGATGGAATGTCTCTGGGAGCACGCCCCCCGCACCGGCCGCGAGGCGGTGGACTGGCTCAAGGCCAAAGTGGGCTGGTCGCGCTCCACCACCCTCACCCTGCTGCGGCGGATGACCGAAAAGGGTCTGATTCTCTGCACCGAGGAGGAGGGGGTGCGGCGCTACGCCCCCGCCCTCGCCCGCCGGGAGGCGGCGCTGCGGGAGACGGATGATTTTCTTTCCCGCGTCTACCGCGGCAGCGTCAGCCTGCTGATGAACGCCCTCACCGAGAAGCAGCGGCTGTCCAGCGACGAGATCGACGAGCTGTACGCCATTCTCCGCCGTGCCGAGCAGGAGGCGAAGCGGGGAGAGCCTGTCGCCGGTATCGAAGAGAAGGAGGGATGAATCATGATGACCCTGTTTGAATGGATTCTGTCCTCCTCGGCCCTCATTTTGGCCGTGGTGCTGCTGCGGTATGCGTTTAAGGGACGGATGGGGCTGCGTCTTCAGTACGCCCTCTGGCTGCCGGTGCTGCTGCGTCTGCTGCTGCCCTTCTCGTTTGGCGAGACGGCGATGAGTCTCGGCAACCTGCTGCCGGAGGAGCCGGGCGCGACCACCGTGGTCGGCGTGACCGTCCTTGAGACGGCGCGGGAGAAGACCCTGATCCTCCCCGACGCGACCGACGGCGGCACCCCCCTGCCCCCGCCGGACCCGACGCCCCAAGACCCCGCGCCCCGGCCGCCCCAAACCTCCCTCAACCTCGCGGAGGCGGCGGTGACGGTGTGGGCGGCGGGCAGCTGGCTCTTTCTGCTGGCGCTGGTGGCGGCCAACGCCCGCTTTGCGGCGCGGCTGCAGCGCAGTCGGCAGCCGCTGGAAGCGGATTCGCCCCTGCCGGTCTATCTGACCGAAGCGGTGGACTCCCCCTGTCTCTTCGGCCTCCCCACCCCTTCCATCTATGTCACGGCGGAGGCGGCGGCTGACGCGGCGGCGCTCACCCATGTGCTGCGCCATGAGCAGACCCACGCCCGTCACCTGGACCACATCTGGGCGGCCCTGCGCGCCCTCGCCCTGGTGCTGCACTGGTACAACCCGCTGGTCTGGCTGGCGGCCTCCCTCTCGCGGCGGGACGCGGAGCTGGCCTGCGACGAGGCCACCGTCGCCGCCCTGGGCGAGGAGGCGCGCAGTGACTACGGCCGCACCCTGATCGCCCTCTCCTGTGCCAAAGGCGGCGCAGGCTCGCTGCTCACCGCCGCCACCACCATGACCGGCGGTCGGCGGACGATCAAGGAGCGGATCACGCTGCTGGCGAAGAACCCGAAGACCGCCTTCGGCACCTTTCTCCTCGTCACCGCCCTCGCCGCCGTTGCGGTGGGGTGTACCTTTACGGGGGCGGAGGAGGGGCACGACTTCTCCGAATGGACTGCCACCCTCACGGCGGAGGAGATTCAGTGGGCGGAGCTGTCCCGTGGATACGGGGTGGATGTCCTCTCTTACACGGTTCCCGAGGCGGAATATGAAGCCCTCTGCACCCTGCTCGGCGGCATCACCGACGATCAATGTTACCGCCGCAATCCGGCGGGGGACGACATCGACGGCACCCGCCTCGCCCTCTACCGGCGCGACAAGCTGTGGCTGTTCAAGTGCCTCGATGACGGGACGGTCGGGCTGATGTTCCACGACCCCGAGACCGGGGCGTACTTTGGCAGCGAAGGCAAGCTGCTCATCCTCGAAAGCCCTGAGCTCTATCAGTTTATCATGGAGACGGTGGAAGAGAAGGGTCAGCCCGT
This sequence comes from Clostridia bacterium, assembly GCA_017396965.1. GTDB lineage: Bacteria > Bacillota > Clostridia > Oscillospirales > Feifaniaceae > Galloscillospira. The sequence continues at coordinate 2,791 of JAFQKL010000353.1, read as the reverse complement.
CGCCGGGGAGATCTACGCGGACAACATCCCGCTGCTGCCGCCGCTTGATCCGGCGACCCTGCCCGATGAGCTGGTGGCCTATGCCCGGCACCATGTGATGGAGGTGGCCCGCAGCTGCATGGGTCTTGGCGAGAATCCCCCGGTGGGACAGGAGGGCTACCAGGTCACCGATGTCGCCGTCACCGGCCTCACCGAGGTTCCGCTGGGCGCGCTGGCCTTGAAAGGACTCTCCCTCTGGCGGCTGGAGTATCGCATCTGGGTTGACCGGCCGGAAAATGTCATCCTCAAGGGCGGAATGCGGGTCGAGAGCGGCGCGATCACCGAGTGGAGCCTCGCCGGTCAGCCCCACATCCTCACCCTCACCAAGGACGGTGAGACCTCGATGATGATGCTCCCCGCTTCCCCCGACCTGTCGGCCGACATCCTGAGTGAGATCCGGGCGATCCGGTATTACGGTCCCTTTGCCCACGAGTACACCTACGACTCCCGCACGGAGGAGACCCCCCTGCTTCGCTCCCTCCTCACGGACCTCTCAGCCGCCGACCTCTCGATCGAGACGGCCACCGAGCCCGGCGACCTCGCCTACGCCCTCACCTTTGCGGACGATACCGAGCTGCACCTCTCCCTCGTCGACCGCGACGCCGGCCTCTTCCAGCTCAGCTTAAACGGCGACCCGGCAACGGGCCGGCCCGCCCTCTGCCTCACCTCTCCCGCGCTGGCGGAACAGCTGGTCGGGCAGATGGAAGAGGGCTTCGGCGCCGACGTCCGCCTGCTGCTGCCCGGCGATCAGGAGGACACCCTGCCCCAGTCCCTGCTCGACTACGCCCGCTTCTACACCGCTTCGGCGGCGCACAGCCACGTCCTCGCCGGGGAGCAGAACCCGGTGGACATCGGCCCCTACAAGGTCACGGAGGTCGCCGTCACCGGCCTTCCCGAAGTGCCCCTCGGCCCGGCGGCCGTGGAGGAGGGACTCAGGCTCTACCGCCTTGAGTACCGCATCCGGGTGGACGAGCCGCAGCGCGTGATCCTCGCCGGCGGGATGCGGATGGAGGGCGATGCCATCACCGAGTGGGAGAGCATGGGCCAGCCCCACCTGCTCACCTTCCCCTTCCTGGGCGGCACCGAAATCCTCCCCTTACGCGACCTGCTGGACGGGGAGGCGATCATCTACTCGTTTGACTCGGAGGCCGAGCTGACCGCCCGTCTCGGCGAGGGGGAGACGCGGCTGTACACCGCCGCCGCCCTCGCCGCGTACCGGCGTCATCAGGATCAGATCACCGCGCAGACCGACCCCGACCGGCTCTACCTCAAGTGGCACGCCTTCTACAAGGACGAGGTCGAGCGGCGCACGGCGGCGGTGCGGGACATCCTCCCCGGCCTCGCCGTCACCGGCGCTCTGGTGCGAGACGGCGCGCCGATCGACGGCGTCAGCCACCCCACCGGGGCGGACGGCATCGACGATGAAACCCTGCTTGCGCAGGACAACTTCTCCTTCGACCAGCTCTCCCGCTTCGGCCGCGCCCAGCTCACCCTGCTGCTGCCGGAATCCTCGATGACGGCGGCGCAGTTCACCCCCACCCTCCTCACCTTCGCCGACTGGTGCGAGGGGCAGGGCCTTTCCTTTGCCTCCTTCGACCTGCGTCTGGTGGCGGTGGACAGTCTGCGCGGGCGGCGCGGCTCGATCGAGCCGACCCCGTGGGAGGTACTGACCGATGCCGCCGAAGCCCCCGAGGCCGAGCGCCCCGCCGTGGAGGAGCTGTTTTCCGAAAAGCTCACCCTCTTTGACGCCCCCGGCTTTGACCCCGCCTCCGCCGTCGGCCTGACGCCGCCGCTGGAGGAGGTCCTGGCGGCGCTGTTTGCCAAGGACGGCGCACAGATCACCCTGCACGAGCAGACCGCCCCCGCCGTGACGCTGGACGGCGGCGTCGCTTACGACACCCTCCCCCTCGACGCCGCGACCTTCCCCGACCGGCTCCGCGCCATTCTGGATCAGTCACGGGGGTGGACGCCCCTGCCCGACGGTCTGCCGCTGATGGCGGCGGGGACGCGGTGGGTGAGCGTCGAAAGCCCCTACTCCTCCGCCCTGCTGGCCCTCGGCTATGGCGGCGACGGGGTGGACTGGCTGGCGATTGACCTGGGCGACGCCGCCGGGCTTTCGGTGTGGGGTGACATCGTCGCCCCCGGCATCAACGACCCGATCCCCTCCCTTGCCCTGCGCTGGGAGTACGCGGAGCAGTGCGTCGACAGCACCCGCGTCGCCTTCTTCCACAGCGGCACCCCCGAGCAGGCCGCCGAGCAGTTCGCCCGCACCGCCTGGGGCAGCCACCTGCAAAACCAGCCCGCCGGCGAGCGGTACGGCATCGAGGGCTTCGAGCTGATCTCCCATGAGATCCTCGAGGTGGACGAAGAGAACCTCGCCGTCCTCGGCCGCATGGTCTATGCCGTCCTGCCCGAGCGGTATGAGGACAACGGCTGGTGGGCCGGCAACAGCAGCGACTGGGAGGGGCATCCCGGCTGGCTCAAGATGTCCCGCGAGTACATTCTCCGCCGCGACGAAGACTGGTACTGGCGCTGCACCGACATGGTGACGGGCGGGGCGCGGCTGCCTTGAGCGGGTTGCAGTCTTTAAGAGAACAGGAAAGAGGAAGGGACGGGTCCCTTCCTCTTTCTGATGGTCAAGAAAGTCTCCAACAACAAAATGCGTTGTCGTGTGATTGCTTGACTCATGAGCCGCAGGCGGTCTGCTCTGTTGCGTGGACGCGGGCCGCAAGGCTCATCAGGGCGGGTGGGT
>JAFQKL010000352.1 GCA_017396965.1 Clostridia bacterium | reverse complement strand
TTGATGGGAGCAACTTTGTCGGTGATTTCGATACCGGCGCGCACGGGGAAGACCTTGGCAAGAGGAGCCTCCCAGGTCTTGGTCAGCTCATCAAGGCAGAGCTTCTCGTTTTCGTAGCTGATGGCAGCCTCGCAGGCGGTGGAGCCGATGAAGTCGGCATTGTCAATGGCGCAGGCAGCTTCAACGAGGATGGAACCGGGGTTGAAGGCGGCAAAGAGGTCGGATTTGGCCTCGAAGCCGACGGTGTTGCCCACGCAGGCCTTGAAGATGGCCTCGGCGATGCCGCCGCGCTCCAGCGCACGGGCGGAGAGGATCTTACCCTCGCGGGCGAGAGCGGTCACGCGATCCCACTGGGCAAGAATGCCGGGGTAATCGGGAGTGCCGTCGGCGAGAACGGGGGCGTTGATGAGGTAAACAGGGTGATTGCAGCCCTGGAAATCGGCGGGGATGAGGTTTTCGGCCTCGGCAGTGGCGATGGAGAAGGCCACCAGTGTGGGCGGCACGTCCATATCGCGGTAGGAGCCGGACATGGAGTCCTTACCGCCGATGGCGGCGATGTTCAGGCCAACCTGCGCGGTGAAAGCGCCCAGCAGAGCGGAGAAGGGCAGACCCCAGCGGGCGGGATCGGTACCCAGACGGGGGAAGTACTCCTGCAGGGTGAGGTAAGCGTCGCGGCGGTCGAAACCGGCGGCGATGAGCTTGGAAACAGCGGTGATGATGCCCTGAGCAGAGCCGAGGAAGGGATTCTGGGAGAGAACCGCCGGATCACCGCCGAAGGCCATACCGGAAACGGTGTTGGTCTCACCGGAGAGCACGGGGAGCTTTGCGATCATCAGGGGAGAGGGCGCAAGACCGGTCTTGCCGCCGTAGGGAGCGAGCACGGAGGACGCGCCGATGGAGCCGTCGAAACGTTCGCCCAGACCACGCTGAGAGCAGACGTTGAGGTCGGAGAGGAGAGCGGTCATGCGGGCACGGAAAGCACCGGCGGGGAGCGCCTGCACCGGCACGGGCATGGAACCGACGGAAGCGGTGGCCTTCTTGGAGGCGCCGTTGGTGTTGAGGAAGGCACGGCTGATGTTGACAATCTGACGGCCGCGCCAGGTCATGGTAAGACGGGCTTCTTCGGTAACAGTGGCAACGATGGTAGCCTCGAGGTTTTCGGCCGCAGCCTTCTTCATGAACGCTTCGGCATTCTCGGGGGCGACGACGACTGCCATACGCTCCTGAGACTCGGAGATGGCAAGCTCGGTGCCGTCCAGACCGTCGTACTTCTTGGGCACACGGTCGAGGTCGATGGCCAGACCGTCGGCCAGTTCACCGATGGCGACGCTGACACGGCCTGCGCCGAAGTCATTGCAGCGCTTGATCATGCGGGTCACTTCGCCGTCACGGAAGAGACGCTGAATCTTGCGCTCCTCGGGGGGATTACCCTTCTGAACCTCGGCAAAGCAGGTGGAAAGGGAGGTTTCGGTGTGCGCCTTGGAGGAACCGGTAGCGCCGCCGCAGCCGTCACGGCCGGTGCGGCCGCCCAGAAGCACGATCAC
>JAFQKL010000351.1 GCA_017396965.1 Clostridia bacterium | reverse complement strand
TGAGCGGCGAGTACCGCCCCGTCCTCAAGGCGGCCGGCTTCCTCACCCGCGATCCTCGCATGAAGGAGCGTAAGAAGTACGGCCTCAAGGCCGCCCGTCGCGCTCCCCAGTTCTCCAAGAGATAGTTTTCCGCCTCTGTTCGCGGTTCTCTTTTGCAGACAAAAACCCCCGAAACCACACGGTCTCGGGGGTTTTTTTATGCGCAAAACGAAAAACAGCGCCCCTTCCGGCGATCTGTGACAGACCGCCTCAGCTTGTCAAAAAAGCTCTGATTGCTATGAAAAACTTGAAGGCAGGCAGAAAAATGTGATTTTTCCGCCTGCCTTCGGCAGCAGCATGACCCGTGTCCCTCCTGTCAAGGGTACGGTCGACAGAAATTTTTTGTCCCTTGCGGGGGAGGGGACAAAAATTTTCCGTCTCCCCGCCTTCGGCGCCCCTGACATTCGGTCCCGCGCCCAGGATGAGGAGGTAGAAAACCGGCAAGACGGTTTTCTTTGATTTTTTGTATAGGGGTTTTCGATAAGCAGCGGCGATCTGTGACAGACCGCCTCACTCACGGTTCCTCATGCAGATCATCAGGTTATTCCCCTGGCTCGCCAGCTTCACCAGAATGTTGCCCATGGGGACAAACTCCTCCAGCGGTGCGACGTAGGCCGCGTGGCGGGCATCCAGATCGGCCTCCTCCGGCGTGTCGCCGCGGCCGAACACAACCAGATTCATGCCCTCGCGGTTGAGCCGGTCCAGCCCCTCCAGCCAGGAGATCAGGGCCGTGGCGCTCTCCTTGTCCAGCACATCCTTGAGCAGGGCGATGGCCACTTCGTAGCGGTCCGGGTTGGTGCAGGTGAAGGAGAAGCCGTTGAGGGTCAGGCCGTTGTCGATGGTGGTATGGTCCAGATTGACAAAGTTCATCGCGATGGCATAGCCGTAGCCGCGCGCCTGATTGCCGTACTTCTCCCCCACGGCCGCGGTGTTCGGCATCCCCTCCAGCGGATTTTCGGGGTCCCAGAAGCGCTCCGGGTCGAAGCCGATGCCGCCCTCCCAGTACCGCTCCTGCGGCGCACCGCCGGGGGCGGTCGGCAGGTTGACCAGCCGGTAGAGTACCGTGGCCGCCGCCGCACGGCTCAGCTCGCCATGGGGCTGGAAGGTTCCGGCCTCATCCACGCCGGTGAGCAGCCCCAGGCTGTACACGGTGCGCACGTCGGTGGTGTAGTAGCCGAAGATGCTGTTCCAGTCGGGAATGTCGGTGGTCGGCACCAGACGGGCCGGCTCCTTGCCCTGCAGCCTGACCACGCGGGCCAGCACCATCGCCATCTCCTTGCGCGCCATCGGGGCGTCCAGGTCGCCGAAGTTCAGCTCGCTGGGGATGAGCAGGTCGTGGTTTAAGGCCACGGTGTAGGAATTCTGCCACCACTTGTCCCCCGCCTGCGCGGGCATGGCGCTCAGTTCTTCGGGGAAGAGCAGTCGGGCGACCACCGTCACAAAGGCCGCGCGGGTCATCGGCGCATCCGGCGCAAACTCCGCCACCCCCCGCTCATCCGGCGGCGTGACCCCGGAAAACAGCCCCTGCTCCACCATCGGCATGACGTAGGAATGTGCCCAATGGCCGGCAGGAACGTCGGAGAAGGAGAGCTTCGCCGCCGAAGCTTCCGGCGCCGCCAGCGCCGTCCCCGACAGGGCGCACACCAGCGCCAGGGTCAACAACAGAAATCCCAGTTTTTTCATCACAAGACCTCCCAAAAGTTGCTTTTTCTATCATACACCCGCACACCGCGATTTGCAAGGGCGGCTGTTGTTTTCTCGGACGGGACGCAGCAGGTGCGGCGGGACGGGGGATTTCTCTTTGCTTTCCTCGCCGGAACGGGTATAATATAGAAAAGGGCGGCTGTCCCAAACGCAGCGGCTGTGTAAGGAGGTTTTTTTGTGACCCAAGCAGTGACCTTTCATCTCGATGCCCCTCTGCTCCGCCGGGCCGAAGCGGTCTGCGCCGAGCTGGGGCTGACAACGGAGGAGGCGGTGACGCGCTTTCTCGAAACCCTGGTGCAGCAGGGCGGCCTGCCCTTCCTCTGCGCGGACGGCGAGACGGCGCGGCTGACCCGCGCCCGTCAGCTGGCCGACGCCGAGCGGCTGCTGCGCGACTACGC
>JAFQKL010000350.1 GCA_017396965.1 Clostridia bacterium | reverse complement strand
GGTCTTCCAGGACCCCTACTCCTCTTTGAACCCGCGTATGACGGTCGGTGACATCGTCGCCGAGCCGATCGATGTCCACAAGCTCGCCGCCTCCCGCAAGGAGCGTAACGACAGAGTCAACGAGCTGCTCGGCGTGGTCGGCATCTCCAGCGAACAGGCCACCCGCTATGCCCATGAGTTTTCGGGCGGGCAGCGCCAGAGAATCGGCATCGCCCGCGCCCTTGCCTCCAATCCCGACTTCATCGTCTGCGACGAGCCGGTGTCGGCGCTGGATGTCTCGATCCAGGCGCAGGTCATCAATATGCTCGAAGACCTGCAGCACCAGTTCCAGCTCACCTACCTCTTCATCGCCCATGACTTGAGCGTTGTCAAGCACATCTCCGACCGCATCGCCGTCATGTACTTAGGCAAGCTGGTGGAGCTGGCCGGCGCCAACGAGCTGCACCGCCACCCCCTGCACCCCTACACCATCTCGCTGCTCTCGGCGGTGCCGATCCCCGATCCCGACATCGCCCGCGCCAGCAAGCGCATCGCCATCGAGGGCGACATTCCCAGCCCCCTGAACGCCCCCACCGGCTGCGCCTTCCACACCCGCTGCCCGCAGGCGACCAAGGAGTGTTCCGAGAGCTGCCCCAAGCTGCGTGAGGTGTCGAGCGGCCACTTTGTCGCCTGCCACCATGTGTAACACCCCCACTTGCGATACTTTTTGACGTCCGGGCAACCGGGCGCCGATCAGTAAATAAAAACAAAATTAGGAGGACCCCATGAAGAAGTTTTTAGCCCTTCTGCTTGCCATGGTCATGCTTCTCAGCCTGTTTGCCGGCTGCAGCAGCAGTGACGAGGGCGAGACCGGCGGCGAAACCGGCGAGACCGGTGAGGCCGGCGGTGAGACCGGCGGCGAGACCGCCGGCGGCGAGGTTGTCTCCGTCTATTACGGCGGCGGCACCCCCCTGTCCATCGACCCCGCGCTCAACAGCGCCTCCTCCGGCTCCAACGTCCTCAAGCTCGCGCACTGCGGCCTGATGGGCTGGCAGTGGGTGAACGGCGAGCCCGTTCTCTCCCCCGAGCTGGCTGAGAGCTACACCGTCTCCGACGACAAGCTCGTCTACACCTTCACCCTCCGTGAGGGCCTGAAGTGGTCGGACGGCCAGGACTTCACCGCTTCCCAGCTGGTGTACGCCTGGAACCGCGCCGCTTCCGTTGATCTGGGCGCCGACTACGGCTTCCTGTACGACATCATCGACGGTTACGAGTCGGGCACCCTGAACGTCGTTGCTGACGACGCTGCCCTCACCGTCGTGGTCACCCTCAAGGCCCCCACCAGCTACTTCCTCGAGCTGTGCGCCTTCCCCACCTTCTACCCCGTCCGTGAGGACCTGGTCGATCCCGAGGGCGCCTGGGCCACCAAGCCCGAGCAGTATGTCGGCATGGGCGCTTTCAGAATGACCGACTACCGCGTGGACGATGTCATCGCCTTTGAGAAGAACCCCAACTACTGGAATGCGGACAAGGTCACCCTCGGCGGCGTCAACTGCTACCTCTCTGAGGACAACACTGCCATCCTCACCGCCTACGAGACCGATTCCGCTCAGTTCATCAACGCCATCGACCCCACCGAGTACCCCCGCCTGCAGAGCACCTACCCCGGCGAGCTGGTCTTCGGTGACTACATTGGCACCTGGTATGTCCTGTTCAACGTTCATAAGGACCTCTCCCCCGCCGGCAAGCAGCTCTCCGTTCAGGAGCAGTCCCTCGCCCGCTTCGCCCTTGGCCAGATGGTCAACCGCGAAGTCCTGGTCAAGGACGTCACCCAGGGCGGACAGGTTGCCGCCAACGGCTTCTACCCCAACCCCCTGTCCGACGGTCTGAACGCCAATGTCCGTGAGACTGACATCTACGGCTCCTGGTACACCGGCACCAACATCCCCGCTGCCCTGAACGCCAAGTACACCGAGGATCAGGTCGCGGCCGTCCAGACCCTGATTGATCTGGGCTACGCCTACACCGGCACCATCGAAGGCGGCGACATCAAGTTCACCGATATGCCCGCCATCGACTTCGCCTTCAACAACTCCGGCGCCAACGCCCTCATCATCCAGTACGTCCAGGAGACCTGGAACCAGTTCGGCATCACCGCCACCATCAACACCGAGGCCTGGGCCACCCTTCAGAGCAAGCTGAAGGAGGGCGACGCCGAGGCCGCTCGTATGGGCTGGATCGCCGACTTCAACGACTGCGTCAACTTCCTCGAGATCTTCATCAGCAACTCCGGCAACAACTATCCGCGCCTCGGCCGTGACATCGGTACCTACACCAAGGCTTCCGACGTGACCAAGGACGCCGGTGTTGGCGCCTACTGGGGCCCCGAGGGCAACCAGACCTGGGATGAGGCCTATGACGAGCTGGTCCGCCAGATCAAGGCTGCGACCGATCCCGCCGTCCGCGCTCAGCTGTGCGCCGACGCCGAGAGAGTCCTCATGTCCACCGGTGCCGTCTCCCCCATGTACTTCTACACCAACCCCTACATGATGAAGCCCAATGTGAAGGACGTCATCATGCTGGATACCGGCGACGTGATCTGGAACTACGCCCACGTCGAGTAAGCTTTTCGAACTGTTTCAGGCGCAATGCGCCTGCAGCCC
>JAFQKL010000349.1 GCA_017396965.1 Clostridia bacterium | reverse complement strand
CCCACACCCCACCAGCCCCATTTTTGAAAAAAATGGGCTGGACACCAAAAAACATTCCAACAGAAGAATTGTACTTTGTGCACATCAAATTTGTTTGGCACAAAGGTCATTCTTTTTATTGAAAGTTTTTGAAGAGTCCAGAGGGACTTTTTTCAAAAAGTCCCTCTGGTAGGGGTTTGGGGACAAAGTCCCCAAGGTCTTAATGCAGACCCTTCTCTTTGAGGTAGTTCACGCAGAGCTCGGGGAAGTTGGAGGTAATGTTGTCAGCGCCGAAGGCGAGGCAGCGTTCGATTTCCTCGGGGTTATCGCCGCTGAAGAGGTACATTTTGGCGCCCTTTGCGCGGTACTCGGCCATGAGGGCGCGCATGTTGGCCTCGTCGCCCAGCTTGGGGGACTTGAGGGGGACGGCGACGCCGTGGACGAAGTCGTAGATGTCGGGGTCGAGGCGCTTCATCAGGGGGGCGGGGAAGGCCAGCAGGCGGATGTCGGGGTAATGCTTATGCAGGTAGACCAGCACCTGTGCGTCGCCGCACTCGATGATGGTGCGCTCGCGCAGGCCGAACTCGTCGAGCATGGCAACGATTTTATCGGCCACCTCAGCACGGAAGTCCTTGATCTCGACGATCTGCTCCGGGCCGTAGTCGGCGGCGGCGAAGAGCTCGAGGGTCTCGCGCAGGGTGGGGACGGGGGTTCCGCGCCATGCCTCGCCCCAGACCGTCTCACCGGCGTCGAGCGCCTTGACTTCTGCCAGGGTCATGAAGTCCAGCGCACCTTTGGCACCGGTGGTGCGGACGACCAGGCTGTCATGCATGATGACCAGCTCACCGTCCAGCGTCATGTGGACGTCATATTCGAGCATATCCACGCCGACGCGCAGGGCTTCGGCGAAGGAGGGGAGGGTGTTCTCGGGGATGGTGCCTTTACAGCCGCGGTGGGCAGTGACTTCGATGTGACTCATAAGTTGAATGCCACCTCAATCTCGCGGATCTCTTCGGCAGAGATCGGGACGATGGTGCCGTTCATCGAGGCGATGTCGCAGAGCGACTCGGCGCCGAACTCGAGCACTTCCATGCGGTCGTAGGCGTTGAGCAGGGATGTGCCGGCCACGATGACGCAGTCGCTCTCGAGGATGGCGATGGGAGCCTTGATGCTGATGGTGTCAACGATGGCGGCGGGATCCTTCTCCATGGTGCCGAAGGGATGGCGGGTGGTGTTCTTGAGGCAGATGTAGCCCTCGGGGATCATGTGGGAGTTGAACTCGGCGCCGCTGACGGCGAAGCCCATGATGTAGGGGGGGCGGGCAAAGGCGATGGTGGTGATGTCGTCATGGGCGGCGAAGATTTTGGCGGCGATGTCGGCGTAGCGGGAGGGGGTCTTGCCGGCCTCGCAGGCGTCGCCCTCGACGCGGACGAACATCTCGGCGGTCAGGGTGTCGTTGTCCTCGTCCTCGGGGGTGATGAGGAAGCCGCCCTCGACCCGCTGTGCGAAGACACCGGTGGCAGAGTTGAAGAGCTTGTTGCGGTAGCTGCGGCGGGACATGGCAACCATCTCGGCGCGGAGGGGATTCTCATCGGCGGCGAGGGTGGCGGCGTAGGTCTTGGTGGGCGCCTTGGCGGCCAGCTCGTCGGCGGTCAGCTCGCGGGCGTCGCGCTTGAGCATCGAGGCGGCGATGCCGGTGCGGGCGGCGAAGTCGAGCGACTCGAACATCATGAAGGCGCGCTCCAGGCTCTCTGCGCCCAATACGACGCCGTGGTTCTCCAGCAGAACGGTGTCACAGCCGGCGGCGAACTTCTCGGCGATCAGGTCGCCCAGCTTCTTGCTGCCGGGGAGGGCGTACTTGGCAATGGCGATCTTGCCGCAGAGACGGGAGACATCGGGCAGAATGTCCATCTGGGGCAGACGGCGCTCCAGGCTGTAGGCCACGATGGGAGCGGGGTGGGCGTGCAGGACTGCCTTCAGGTCGGGGCGGGAGCGGAGCACCGCCAGATGGAAGGGATACTCGGTGGAGGGGCGATGCTTACCGTGAACGACACCGTCGGGGGTGACCCACATAATATCCTCGGGGGTGAGGTTGGCCTTATCGACGCCGGAGGGCGAGATCCACATTACGCCGTCATCGTCCATGATCGACAGGTTGCCGCCGGAGGTGGTGGTCAGCTTGTTGTCATAGAGGCGGGTCATAAAGTAAGCAATTTTTTCGGGCGGGGTCATGTTCAGCAGTTTCATAGGTTTTCTCCTTTGATTTATTTACAGGTATTTTGTTTGTTTATCCAAAATCTGACGTGATCGGTGTCGCCGCTGAGCAGCTTTTCGGCCTCGGTCAGCAGCATGGCGGGGCTGTCGGCGTAGGAATTGACGGTGTCGCCGCCGCGGTGGTTGGTCAGCGTGACGTTATCGAGGGCGAGCAGGGGGTGGTCGGCGGGGACGGGCTCGGCTTCAAACACGTCCAGCGCGGCGCCGCGCAGACGGCCTTCGGTCAGCGCGCGGCAAAGAGCTTCGCTGTCCAGCAGGTGCGCACGGGCGGTGTTGATGAGGTAGGCTGAGGGTTTCATTTGTGCCAGCTCGGCTTCGCCGATCAGCGGCTGTCCGCTGCTTCTGGCGTGGAGCGAGACGACGTCGGATTCGGCCAGCAGCTCGTGCAGCTCGACTTTGCGGCAGGCGTATGCGGCCAGATCGGGGTCATCGGCTTGGATGAAGGGATCGCTGACCAGCAGGGTGCAGTCGAAGCCTGCCAGCTTGCGGGCGACCAGGCGGGCGATGGTACCGAAGCCGATCAGTCCCACCGTTTGGCCGCGCAGTTCATAGATCGTGCCGCTGTTGGGGAAACGCTCGCGCCACAGGCCGGTTTTGAGGGCGGCATGGGCGCGGCCGATGTTGCGCATTTCGGCAATGATCAGCCCGACGGTATATTCGGCGACGGCGTTGGCGTTGTGGGCGGGGTTGCTCAGGACGGGGATGCCGCGGGCGGTGGCCGCTTCCACATCGATATTCTCGGTTCCGCCTCGGTTGGTGAGGATCAGCTTCAGCTTGGGGGCGCGCTCGAGCAGGGCGGCGCTGACGGGGCAGAGGTGCACCATCAGCACTTCGGTCTCGGCGAGCAGATCCCACAGAGCGGCCGGCGGCTCGCAGGCGGTCGGCCCGCCCGTCTCGATGCGGCGGACGATTTCCCGCATTTGGGTGCGGTCATCGACGCCGAAAAAGGGGACGCCGAGCAGGGAAAAGGCGGGGAATTGTGCACAGGCGGTGCGGTAATCTTTTGCGCCGATGAAAGCATCGGCAACGGCTGTCAGGTTCATGTGTGTTACCTCCGGTTGTTTTTTCCTGATTGTAACACGTGGGCACGAAGATGACAAGGGGTGGTGCCGAAGTGGAGAGACTACCCGCCGGCGGGGCGGGCAAACGCGCAGAATGTGCAGTCAGTCTGCGCATTTGCGGTTATCTTGCCCGGATGAAGACGGTGTCCACCGGTGCGGGGGGATGCACCAGATCGAAGAAATCGGCGTCGGAGATGACATAGTCGAGGTCGCCGATGTCGCAGAGATGGAGCAGGAAGGTGCGGCCGATTTTGGAGCTGTCGCAGAGAAAGACCTTGGTTTTGGATTGGCGGAGCATGGTTTGGATGACGATATGCTCAGGCTCGGCGACGTCAAGCAGGCGGCCGTCGGTTGAGAGACCGGTGGTGGAGAAGAAGCATTTGTCGATGTGCAGGTGGGAGAGGGTGTCGATGGCAAGCTGGCCGGTGAAGGCGCGGGATTTGCTCATCAGCATGCCGCCCAGGGTGTAGACGGTGATATTGTTATAGTACGACAACTGCTGGAGCGTCGTGAGGCAGTTGGTGATGACGGTGAGGCAGTTGAAGCGCTCCAGATGCTCGATCATGCAGAGGGCGGTGGAGGAGGAGTCGATGTAGATGATGTCGTTATTCTGCACAAGCTCGGCGGCGGCACGGCCGATTTTGAGCTTGGCGGCGGGCATATCGCGCTGACGGAGCTCGATGGGCAGGCCGAGTGCTTCGCCGTAGTTGAGGGTCGCCTTGCCGTAGGAGTGGCGCAGCAGGCCGCGGGACTGCAGGACCTGGTAGTCCCGTCGGATGGTGGAGGGGCTGACATACAGCTTTTTGGCCAGGTAGTTGACCGTCACATTGTTGCGTGTCCGCAGGATCTCAAGAATTTGCGCGTATCGTTCTTCCTTTGACATGGCAGCCTCCTTCTGATGAAATTTTCCCATGCACAATTTTAGCACAGAATGGCAGGTGTGTCAAGAGGGAATACGCGCAGGGGTTGAAATTTGGATGCGTATTTTTGGCGAGGGTGAACAATTCTTTTGGCGGAGTTTTGTGCAGGATGCTTTGGCTTGGGTGCGAAATTGGGCTGTTTTGCGCATTTGGTGCGCGTTGATTTGCGCATTTGGTCAAAATGCGCAAGAGGAGATGCCGGGGCATCTCCTCTTGCGGGGTGTGCGTGATTTGGGAGGATTTTTCCTCTTTTATCGGATTTCGGCGCCGAATGGCATCAGCGAGAGCTGGGCCAGCTTGAAGCTCTGCAGGCCGAAAGGAATGCCGACGATGGTGACACACATCAGCACGCCCGCGACGAGCGCGCCCAGCGCCAGCTCCCAGCCGAAGACGGCCAGCCAGAGAATGTTGAAGAGCACCGAGCCGCAGCCCACCGCCTTGGCAGGATAAACGATCTCCCGCCCGAAGGGGAAGAGGGTGAAGCCGGCGATCTTGAAGCACTCGATGCCGAAGGGGATGCCGATGATCGAGATGCAGAGCAGAAGCCCCGCAAGCGCCCACCCCAGCGCCAGCACAAGGCCGCCGAGGATGAGCCAGAGAATGTTGCCGATGATGCGCATGGAAGTCTCCTTTGGCGTTGATGGGATCAGTATAGCACATTTGTGCCGCATTTGCAAGGGTGGTTTCGCGGGATGTGGAGGGGATCACACGCCGAAGCAGATTGCCCAGCGGTCTTCGGCGACGGCCTGCCGCAGCAGCGCGATG
>JAFQKL010000032.1 GCA_017396965.1 Clostridia bacterium | reverse complement strand
CCCGCATGATCTCCCAAATCTCACACGGGGTCAGCGAACATTGCAACAACGCAATCTTACAATGTGCAATCAGTACCAAAGAAAAGCTGGAAAAAGAAGAGGGACGATGGGTCAACAAGTATCTCGACGTGGCAGAACAGACTTATCAGGACATGACACCACAAGAATGCACCGCTTGGCTCGAAAAAACCAAATCCCTCCCAGCCTACCTTACAGCGCAGGCAGTTTCCCGCTATCGCAACGTACAGGAGCTTGTGGAAGGGAGGTTGCATCACGCACGGGTAGATGGCGTTCTTTCGATGTATGACCGTCTGTCTGATGTGGAAAAACTTGAGTTTAAACAGAGATTGGAGCTGCGGTAGTGGAGTTGCGCAGCTCCGCGTTCCACGCACTCGGAAAGCTGGCTACAGCAGCAATTGTTCATCCGAAATCGCCATTTTTCGCATTATTTCACAGGGACTCCTCATTTTCTTTTTCTCTTCCGCTGCTGCTTCGTTTCGCCATAGAACTCAAATGGATCAGCAAACAGAGAGCGGGAGAGTGTTGCCGGCCATGGCCAGCAGCACTCTCCCGCTATTTTTTTGCAGCGGTAACAGCTTCCCAGTTCGCAGGAAATCCCATCGATTCATACAAGGTCGTCTCTCCCAGCGAGCCTGGCGTTTTCAGATAGGTTTGTATTATGGCACTAAGATCAGTTTGAAATGCATCAAAGTCTTCGGAAGTTAATAGATACCGAAACACAATGACAACGGAAAACAGGTCACATTTCCCCATTGCATGCTGCTCGTTGCATTTTGGAATGTTCAGCGATTTATGTAGTTGAGTGTCTGGAATGGTGTCCCGTGTTTTGTAGGCGTACAGGCGCTCCCCGTGCGCACAAACATTACGGAACTTGGTCATGACTTTCAGAAATCTGCCAAGTTTCCTTTGGTCTACCCTGTCAAAGTGCTGTGCAATGCGAGATTGAATGTCCTGCGTCGTGAACATATAAAACTTCGATAGCGTTCCCATGCTCAACCCATTCACAAGTACCCAGAGAGGAACATTTCCATAGGCGGTACGCTGGTGATTGATGTATGGATAGTCGCTGTTTGTATTTGCCAGTTCATCCAATTTTTCAATCAATTTGGGAATCGACTCTCTCGTTCTTTGGGTCTGCTGGTAGTTGTTGTGATCAAGATATTGCTCCTGCTCAACTCCGTACTTTTGTGTGAAGTAATAAGACAGCAGTGATCGGACATGTCGTTCAATTTTTAAGATATACTTCAAAAACAACTCTCGAAGACGCTCATCAAAGTAGTACAGGGTTACAATATCTTCAAAACGAGTGCCATCCTTGTACTTCTTTGTCGTTTTGTTCTTGAATGGCTGCTTATAGCCGCCGATCAGGCCGAAATAGCCAATTTGGCACAACAAGGATTCCGCATAAGACGGATCGAGGACGAGCAGATTCTTTTCTTTCTGCAGCAATTCTATTTGCTCACGAAATGATAAGAATGGTTTTGACATTCTGTGATCCTCACATAAAGAAAGGGGAGCTCCCGCAGGAACTCCCCCGGTCGCAGGCCTCGCAGGTGTCTGCAACACGATCATTAGAAACAGTATACACGAAAATACAAGAGTTGTCAACTCTTTTTTCGCAGTATCCAGTTCCAACGATAGTATATGCCAGCACATGCCTTTTCATCACATCTATTATAATACTCTTGATATCTAACGTCAATCTGCAAAAAAACGATAAAATACGTCGAAAAACTCTGATTTAAACTCGGGCGATACACAATTACTTCCATGGAACCAAAAAAGCTCTCACATCCCCTCCAACACCCCCACCGCCTCCGCCTCTCCCATCTCCCCACGCAGGGCCGCCTCTTTGATCTCCTGGGCCCGGGCTACGGCGGTGTTCCACTCGGCCTCGGTGATCCGTCCGTTGCGCTTGCGACCCTTGAGGCGCTCGTAGGCGCGGCGGTAGGCGCGCAGGAGTGGTTGGCTCTGGGTTTTTACCTTCTCGGTGCGGTGGGCGCCGATTTTGCGGCAGGTGCGCGCGGTCTCGCCGGGGGCGAGGCGGTTGCAGTAGCGGGTGTCGTAGGCGCCGATCGCGAGGAACCAGCGGCCACAGTGGGCGCAGCGGCGGGGAAGGTTGCCGGCGGCCATGCCTTTCATCAGATCGACAGACAGAAAATCGCTTAAATCTTCAAAATACATCCGCTCCGCCAGCTGAGTGTGTCCGGCAGCATCCGTGTATGCTTCCCAGGAGAGGCGGACGGGGAAGCGGATGGGTTGTGCGGCCGCGGTGGACACGTCGTGCTCGTCCTCCTCCTGCTCGAGGACGTCGGCGAGGAGAAAGCGCCAGGCGCCGTAGGCCTCGGCGTAGGCGGTGGGACGGCGGGAGGGGAGGGCTGCGAAGTGTTCGTCCAGCATGCGGCTGACGTCGCGGCGGAAGACTTGCAGCGACGGGACCAGGTTGTCCAGCCGCGCCAGCCAGCGGGTGATCGCCCGGTGACGTTCAGTGCCGGGGGTGAGGAGCTCGTCCATCATCTGTGGACAGGATTGGAGGTGGGCAATCAGCGTCCCGGCGGCGCTCGGCTTCGTGTGCAGCAGGCGGTAGACGGGCAGGCGAACGAGGAGGGTCCACAGCCGGTCGAGTCGCTCTTGCGCAAGGGCGGCGGCGGTGGGACTGCGGGCGTGGAGGAAGGTGTCGAACTCGATGCGGAAGGCGCGGACGGCGAGGGTCAGCTCCGTCCACAGCGTCGTGTCTGCGTCCAGCGCCTCCGCCGCATGGCTGCCGAGCGGCGCGGCGGTGTCTGCGAGGATGCTGCTTTGGCCGGTGAAGAGGACGGGGAATTCGTCGAAGAAGTCATTGTTGATTTTGTAATCCATAACGGTCCTTTCTCGCAGGGATTTGCTTTCGATCTTTGTGTTTCGTAGGTTGGGTCAAGCAGGTTGTCGTTTGATGACCTGTTCTGTTTTTTCTCTAAAAGACTCCTCAAAATCAGAACCCCGGCAGTCTGTTTGGCACCCCCCTGCTCCCCGATGGAGTTTCGATCCGTTCCCTGACAACCCCCGGAGGCGTTGACGGGGTGGATGAGGCTTGTTAAGATGGTACCAGACGAAAACCACTTCTGTCAATCGGGGAACGCCCGGCAACATAACAAAGTCCCGCCGGCAGCGGCCGGGTACGGCGGAGAAGGAGGAAGAATATGGTGCAAGATGAGAGAAACATCGGCCTGGGAGCAGCGGCGGAGAGGTCTCCGTCTGCGTCGACCATCCGCACTTTGGCCGGGGATCAGGCTTCCCCGATTGGTTGGCTGCAGCCGGTAGAACCACGCCGTGAAGATGATGTGTATTTATCAGAAGGACATGACGGCATTGCCTCGCTGGAGGTCACCGATGCCGAGACGCTGGCTGACCTGCGTCTTCCGCCCGCTCGCTTCTGCGTCGACAGCCTGCTCCCGCAGGGGCTGACCATTCTCGGCGGCGCGCCCAAGGTGGGCAAGTCGTGGCTGACGCTGGACCTCTGTCTGCGGGTGGCAAAAGGCGAGCCGCTGTGGGGGCTGGCGACGTCGAAGGGGACGACACTCTGTCTTTGTTTGGAAGACACATTGAGTCGTGTGCAGCAGCGTCTGCTCTGCATCACCGATGACGCGCCGGGGAACGCTTTTTTCGCAACCGCCGCAGATCTGCTGGCGGATGGATTGTGTGATCAGATTCGCCGTTTTGTTGCCGAGCATCCTGACACCGTGCTGGTGGTGATCGACACCTTCCAGCTGGTGCGGGGCGGGGCGGAATTGTCCTATGCCACCGACTACGAGCAGGCGCGGCAGCTCAAACAGCTGGCCGACGCGCTGTCGCTCTCACTGCTGCTGGTGCATCACCTGCGCAAGCGGGATGACGCTGATCCGCTCAACCGGCTGTCCGGAACCACAGGCTTAAGCGGCGCGGCAGACGCTGTGTGGGTGCTTGACCGCGGGCCGCGTGGCGGGACAGGGGCGCGGCTGGTGTGCACCGGGCGGGATGTGGAGCACCGCGAGATTGGGCTTGCGTTTTCCAGAGAGCGGTGTGTCTGGGAGCTGACCGGGGACAGCCTGGTGCAGCCGGAGCCGCTGCTGCCGGAGCCGCTTGTGGCGCTGGTGACCTGGGTCCGTCGGGAGCGGCGATTTGTGGGGAGCAACCAGGCGCTTGCGGAGCGGGTGAGCGCGACGGGCAGGGCGGCGGTGTCGGCGAAGGGGCTCAAGCAGCTGATGAACCGCTGGCGGTTTGCGCTGGAGGAGGAGGGGGTGTGGTTTCGCAGTTGGCGAAGCAATGGGCAGCGTCTGGTGGAGGTGGGAGTGCAGGAGGATGGCGGGGGTGTGGGGAGTTCCGGCGACGCTGGGACTTCCGGCGGCACAGGTTCGATTGCCGACGCGAGCCCTTCTGATGATACTGCCCTTACCATTGGCACAAGCTCTTCTCGGCAGCACAGACTCTCACGGTAGCACACGCTCTTCCCGGTGATGCAAGCCTCCGGCGGCACAGACTCTTCTCGATGACACCGACTCTTCCCGGCAAACTTTTTCCTCCCGGCAACGCAATCTGTTTCGACAGCGAAAACCCTTCCGACCACGCTGACCCTTTCCAGCAAAGCGGATCATCCTGAAACGTCAATTTTCTGAAAGCAGGTTCTATCCGTGCGCAACCAACGGTGTGGGTAAGCGGCGTTTCCCGTTTGTCCATCTGCTGCTCCGTCGCGGCGCAAGTGGTTCGGCTGGCACCAGTGACCCAAGTGACCCAAGTGACCCAAGTGACGCAGGTGCGGGCAGAGAAAGAGGGGGTGTATTCTGCGTTCCTTGCGTCCCTCTGCAGCGTGCGGTGTGTCGCT
>JAFQKL010000348.1 GCA_017396965.1 Clostridia bacterium | reverse complement strand
TCCCCCTGATTTTGCCGCTCTGCCCCTGATCCTGCCGCCCCCGTTTTGTCGGAAAGACGCGGCAGGTGACCGGGAAGACGGGCAGGGACGGGCAGGGACACAGGAAAAAAGACGCAAAACACCCCCGGATGACCGCTGCGGCGGTCATCCGGGGGTGTTTTTTGTGTCAAAGCTTTGTGTCAAAACAGGGGGACGCGAGGCGGAGCGATGCAGGGCGGTTCGGGCGACAGATCCCGGCCTGTCCGGGGCGACAAAGCCCGGTCGGGGCGGGGTGCGAGGCGCAAACGGACGGGCGGGCGGAACCTGCGGGATCCAACCTGTCGCTCCCGTCAACTCCCTTGCCCCCGTCAGCTCCCGGCGCCCTCTTCGTCCTCCTCAAACACGCAGCTGCCGCCGCGGCCCAGCTGCTTGCGGCGGTAGAGCGCCTGGTCCGCCTTGCCGAACAGGTCGGCCCGGTAGCCGGAGAGCGAAAAGGCGATGCCCACGCTGACCGAGGCGGGCGGCAGATCGTCTTCCGCCCGCGAGAGGCTCTCGTTGATCTGGCGCACGCGCTGTTCCAGCGTGTCGGCGTGTTCGCAGCCGATGTCCATCACGATGACGGCGAACTCGTCGCCGCCGATGCGGAAGAGGTAGTCGTGGGAGGAAAAGCTGTCCCCCAGCGCGTCGGCGATGCGGCAGAGGACGCGGTCGCCGGCCTCGTGGCCGTATTTGTCGTTGACCTCTTTGAAGTAGTCCACATCCACCAGCAGCAGCGCCAGCGACACCGGGCGGTTCTGCAGCAGGTCGCGGACGCGGTTGAACATATTGCGGTTGTACACCCCGGTGAGCGGGTCATGCTCCGCCTCGTGGCGCAGGATCAGCTCACGGGCGGCGATGTCGGCATGGCGGGCGGCGATGTCGTTGTACACCCCGGCGAGATAGCGCAGCTCGGCGGCGCCCGTCACCGTCAGCGGCCGGCCCCGGCGCAGACAGTCGGCAAACACCTGCACCGGCCGCACCACACCGTTCATCACCACCCCGACCGAGGCCGCCAGCGCCAGCATCAGCAGCGAAAGCAGGATGCGCTGGATGGTGACCGAGCGGGAGAGGCGGGCCAGGCTCTCGCTCTGCAGCGTGCGGATGTCGTCCATCGCCGCGGTGAGAAAGCGGTCGGTATGCTCACTGATAAACTGTTTGCTCAATTCGTAGTCCGGCTCGAAGACCACCGCCATGGCCACGGCGCGCATCGCCTCCGGGGAGAGGTCGGCGTCCTCCCCGCGCAGGGCCATGCCGCTCACCTCGGCGGGCAGCAGGCTCTCCTCATGGCCGCAGGCGACGGCGGTGAGCTTCATGGCATAGAACTCCCGCTCCATCAGCAGCTGGGAACGGGCGACGGCCGTCTCCAGGGCGGTGGCCATTTCAGGGGCGGCGTTGTTGCGGGCAAGCTCCTCCAGCGCCCGCTCGCGGCGACGGGTGACGTGGGCCTCCTCAAAATAGAGGAGGAGGTGGTCAATGTCGCCGGTCTGGACGTAAAGGCGCACCTGCTCGGTGAGATAGTCGGAGGCCTTGGCGACATCGTCGGCCCGCTCCTGCCAGTAGATGTAGGTTGCGGTGTAGTGGTCAAGCTCGTTGTAGTAGCGGGTCATCAGCACGGTGCCGTGCAGCAGCACACCCACCAGCAGCGCGGAGCCGACCAGCAGCCAGAGGCTGAAGCGGCGGATGCTCAACCCGCCGCCCTTCGCCCTTTGAACGGATTCGGGCGTGGGCACTGAGGACGCTGAGGAAGGAAGTGAATGGCGCTCCAAGGGAAATCCCCCCTTTTGATCCGGTTGGACGGGATAAAGGTTGCCGGGATCGAAAGATGCATCGAATAAAGATGAGAACATTCCAGCGCGTCAAAAGACCTGCAGCGGCCATGCAAGAACGCCGCGTCTGCGGTGTTCTTCCCTTGAACTCAATCAAAAGAACAACCGCCCTGCCCGGTTTTCCTCCACGTTCCGGGGCGCGGGACCTTCTGTCCGGGTCGTCACCATCCGAAAAGCGGGTTCAGAATATTTTGCCACATTGAAATGCTGAGAACATTATTATACCACGCAGAAGATCGTGTGCCAACTGTTACACAAATTGTTTCTCGGCGATTCGACCGCCTTCCCCCCTTGTTCCGGGCTCCCCCTGGACAATCGCCCCTCCCCCTCACTCCACCCGGAAGGACACCTCCACCACCACGCCGAGGATGCGGGCGGT
>JAFQKL010000347.1 GCA_017396965.1 Clostridia bacterium | reverse complement strand
GTCAGGCTCATCGGGGTGGGTGGGCGGGCGCTGTGAGGTTGGAGCGTCGGTAGGGCCTTTTTCGTTGTTTCAGCGAAGGGGCATTGTCGCGCTGGGTTTTGGTGCGGTGCGACGGGCAAGGTGGTTCATGGATGCAGACATGGGGCTTGTGCCACAGAGTGGCTATCGCCCCTCTTTCCATTATGGGGTGCTAAGCGCCCGGTCTGTCAAGGGACGGGTAGTATTTTTTCCCTCGCGGGGGATCGGGAAAAAATCTCCACCCTTGAACCCTTGACAGACCTGCCTTTTCGCGCTGGGTTTGGACACTGTGCGGCGGGCGAAGCTGTCCCTTGCATGGGCGGGCCTTGTACGTCGATTCAGGGCAAAAGACGCCGCCCGCGCTTCGACCGCATAAACGCCCGCCTGCAACCTCTTTTTGAGCGTCCAAAGCAAATTTCCACGATCCGAACCGTGTCCTGCCCGCCGGTGGTCTTCATTTGTTCACACTTTTTTCAAAAAAACAACTACCCATCACGGGGCGGGCATGATATACTATAAGAGCAGCCGCTCCGGGTGGAAGCTGACGCTCCCGGATGCGGCCGCCGCCTGAGCGGAACCCGCAAGACACGAAGTCTCCCGGAAGAAGCCGGGCCTGGCCAAGAAACCTAAATTGTCGGAAGAAGCCAAGTCTGGCAGAAGAAACCAAGCCTGACAGAAGAAACCAAGTCTGACAGAAGAAACCAAGTCTGACAGAAAAAACCCGTTTGACAGAAGAAATCAAGTCTGATAGATCCAAATGATACAGGACAAGGAGGAGCGAGCTTGAAGATCGCAGTTGTGGGCATTGGCGGCGTCGGCGGCCTGATCGGCGGCGCGCTGGCGAGAGTTTTGCCGCAGACCATCTTTATCGCGAGAGGGGAGCATCTCAAAGTGATCCGGGAAGAGGGCCTCACCGTCCGCTCCGGGCTGCTCGGGGAGTTCACCGTTGTCCCCGCGCTGGTCACCGACCGGGCCGAGGAGGCGGGCATCGTTGATGCCGTCATCCTCGCCACCAAGGGCTATGATCTGGAAGAGGCCTGCCGTCAGATCGCACCGATGATCGGCGAGCAGACGCTGGTGGTGCCGCTGCTCAACGGCGTCATGGTCTCGCAGCTGATGCGCCCGCTGCTGCCGCCCTGTGTGCTGGCGGACGGCTGTATGTCCTGCTTCTCCTACATCGAGCGCCCCGGCGTCATCGCCCACCCCTCCACCCTCGCCACCCTGACGCTGGGCATGGCGGAGGGCGAGCCGCACCCGGCGCTGATCCACCTCACCATGCTGCTGGAGTCGGTCGGCTTCAAGGCCTCGGTGACGAAGGAGATCCGGCAGGCGAGCTGGCAGAAATACGTCCTCATGTGCGGCGTCAGCACCGCCTACGCCTGGTTCGACCAGCCGGCCGGCCCCATCCGCGAAGACCCCGAAAAGCTCGATTTTCTCCGCCGCTGTCATCAGGAGATCATCGACACCGCCTCCGGCCACGGCGTCGCGCTGCCGGAGGACCTGATCGACCGCTGTATGCAGAGCTTCCTCGCCCAGCCCCCCGAGGCCACCAGCTCTCTCTACCGCGACCTGCGCGACGGCAAGCCCCGCACCGAGCTGCGCCCTGTCATCGCCCGAATGTGCGAGCTGGGGGCGGAGGTCGGTGTGCCCACCCCCTGCCACCAGGCGGTGGTGGACAAGTACCGCGACCGATTGTAGCGGGTTTGGATGCGTTTGCACGCATCGGGACGCTTTTGTGGAAATCGTCCAAAAATCCGCCCCAATTTTCTCTGAGCCGACCCGGCACCGGCGGGTGCCTGGTTTCGTCTAAAGAAGGGGAGTGTTCCCCGAAAAAACCGCAGGCCCCGCCCGGCGGGCCGCAGCACACAAGCAGACCGACACAAGCAGGAGGAATGGAAGCATGAAAAAGAGAGGAATCGCGGCGCTGCTGGCGGCGCTGCTGATGACTTTAACCCTGTCACCGGCCGCCCTGGCGGCGGAGAGCGTGGATCTCGCCGCGGTGACGGCGGAGAACTACCGCGCCGGGGTCTACCACGTCTCGGATGCTAAGGACCTTGAGAACCTCTCGCGGCTGGTGGCCGCGGGGGTGGACTTCGCCGGCAGCCGCATTCTGCTCACCGGCGACATCGACCTCACCGGCGCCGAAGTTCACCCCATCGGCGGCTACGCCTACCCCTATGCCAGCTCCACCCCCTTCAACGGACGCTTTGAGGGGCAGGGCCATGTGATCCGCGGCGTCTCCAACTCCGGCGGCCTCTTCGGCTGCGTCGGCAAGGAGGGCGTGGTGCGCTGGCTGGAGGTGGAAGGCGTCTTCCAGAACAAGGACGGCTACGCCGGCGGCGTCGCCATCTACAACTACGGCCTGGTGGAGCACTGCGTCAACCGCGCCGAGGTCCACCATCACGACAACCGCTCCGCGGCGGGCGGCATCGTCGGCGCCAACTACGGCATTGTCCGCGGCTGCACCAACGAGGGCGCCGTGCTCGGCCACAAG
Organism: Clostridia bacterium; assembly: GCA_017396965.1. Classification (GTDB taxonomy): domain Bacteria; phylum Bacillota; class Clostridia; order Oscillospirales; family Feifaniaceae; genus Galloscillospira. Next base: position 8,173 of record JAFQKL010000347.1, on the reverse strand, counting down.
GCGGGCGGCATCGTCGGCATCCACCCCACCGGGGCGATGAACCCGGTGGTGGAGGGCTCTGCGAACTTCGGCAAGATCTCGGGCTCGAGCAACGGCGGCGGCATCATCGGCGTCAGCCAGGTCACCTCGATCATCCGCAGCTGTGAGAACCGCGGCCTCGTCTTCGGCAACGGCGGCATGGGCGGCATTGTCGGCATGGCCGGCAACACCACCGTGCAAAACTGCTTCAACCGCGGCGATGTCGGCGGCACCGGCGACCTCGGCGGCATCGCCGGCGCCATGGTCTACGGCGCCTTCCTGCAAAACTGCTACAGCACCGCCAGGGTGGAGGGCATCGGCAACGCCGGCGGCCTCGTCGGCCAGAAGGCGGACGGCAAGATGCAGAACTGCTACTGGCTCTACGATATCAACATCACCCCCAACCTCGGCACCAAAAACATGGTGGGTTATGATTTCAACAGCATCGCCACCGTCAACTGCTGCCCCTTCACCATTGATGGCGGACTCTGGTACCCCTCCGGAGCCAACGGCATCTTCATGGGCGAGCAGACCACCGGCCCTGCTTACACCTCGCTGATCGAGGTGCTCAACGTGTGGGTGGAGTCCTTTGCCCGCCAGACCTGTTTCAACTGGACGGCCGAGCCGGGCAGCACCTATCCCGTGCTGCTGGAGCAGGCGATTTCCCCCACCGCCACCCCCGGTGCCGGCGGCTATGAGGCGGGAACGCCGGTGGAGCTGACCACCGAGACGGACGATGCCGTGATCTGGTACACCCTGGACGGCACCGCCCCCGTACCCAACGTCTCCCATCGCTACACCGAGCCGATCCACCTTGCCGCCACCACCACCGTCAAGGCCATCGCCGTCAAGGCGGGGATGGAGAACAGCCCGGTGGCGACCGAGATCTACTTCGTCGGCAGCGTGGCCCCCGAGCTGGAGAATCCGGGGATGGTGGCCGTGCTGGCCGAGGGCTACGGCTCCTACCGCGTGCTGCGCCAGTCGCTGGTGCAGGGCGGCATCATCACCACCGCCCCCGGGATCGACGCCCTGGCCGCCGTCCCCCAGAACCTCGGCCGCAGCTTTGAGGACACCGCCGGCCACTGGTCGGCCGACGCGGTGCGGTTCGTCACCGCCCGCAACCTCTTCCTCGGCGTGACCGATACCGAATTCGCCCCCGATGCCGCCATGACCCGCGGAATGCTGGTGACGGTGATGCACCGCCTGGAGGAAGAGCCGGCCGCCGCCGCGCCCGCCGTTTTCCACGACGTGGCGAAGAGCGATTACTTCGCCAACGGCGTCGCCTGGGCGGCGGAGACGGGGCTGGTCAACGGCGTGGGCGACGACCTCTTTGCCCCCGGCAGCTCCATCACCCGCGAGCAGCTGATTGCCATCCTCTACCGCTATGCCGCGGCCAAGGGCTTTGACGTCTCGGCGACGGACGACCTCTCCGGCTTTTCCGACGCTGGGCAGCTCTCCGCCTATGCCGAACCCGCCCTGCGCTGGGCGGTGGGCAGCGGCGTGTTTTACAGTGAGAACGGCCTGCTCGATGCCCGCGCCAACGCCACCCGCGCCCAGGTGGCGCAGATGCTGATGAATTTCGGCAACGTCTACTGGCGCAGTCGTTGACAAGCGGGGGCGGGATTTGGTACACTAAGGAGTAGATACACAGACGGCGCGGCTGCCGTCCCTTCCCCCGCTGCGGCGGGGCGGGAGGGAATATTTTGATAAGGAAAGAAGGATGTTCTCATGCCCAGTTATATCGATGAAGAAGTTGAGATGAAATTATTTGCCATCAACACCAAGAAGTACCCCGAGCGTGCCGGCCTCGTGTCCAGTGTGGACCAGTGGGAGGCCGTGGTCGAGGGCGTCACCGGCCTGTCGGTGGGTGAGGCTGTGATGATCTATGCCCGCGGCGAGGGCCATGTCATCGAGGTGGGCGACAATTGGGTCAAGATCCTCATGACCGAGCGCAAGGATGCCCCCCATGTGGGCGACAGAATGTGTTCCTACGGCAGACCGGCTCCCGAGTTTGCGAAATAAGGGAGAAGGGCAGCCGGCAGAGGCCGGGACAATTTGAGCAGAGAAGAGGCGCCGCGTCGCTGCGGCGCCTCTTTTGCCGTCCGGGAGGCGGCGCGGCTTGACGCAGGCGACAAAATCGTGTCGGTTTTTCGAATGTTTTGTGAACGCACTTGCCATGTTATGTTATCTGTGGTATCATAATCATATCAAAGGGAGTAGTCGGCGCCGGGATTTTTTCGCGGTGCGGTGGTGTCAACAGACGGGGTTCCCTCCCCTGGCACCTCCTGAAATGACGAGACTTGTTCGCGCTGGGCGGGCGGGTGTCGTCTTTTTTTCTACCCACCGGCGGCGTACACGAAAGGAGAAGAACGACCTTGGCCGATTCCAACACGACCAAGCGGGCGCTGGCCACGGCGCTCAAACAGCTGATGCAGGAGCGTCCCTTCCAGAAGATCAGCGTGGGTGACATCTGCGAACGCTGCGGCATGAACCGCAAGAGCTTTTACTACCACTTCAAGGACAAATACGACCTCGTCAACTGGATCTTCGATACCGAGTTCCTGGAATTCTTCAGCGGAGAAGAGCATCCGGACTTCATCGAGGCGATGGAGGTGCTCTGCCGCTATCTCTACGAAAACCGCGCCTTCTACCGCAAGGCGCTGGCCATCACCGGGCAGAACTCCTTTTCCGATCACTTCCGCGAGCTGTGCGCCCCGGCGATTGAGACCCGGCTGCGCGATATCATGCCCCGCGGGGAGGTACACAGCTTTCAGGTGGAGTTCATGACCGAGGGCATTGTCGGCGCCCTCCAGCGCTGGCTGCGCCACCGGGACTGCATGACGCCGGAGGAGTTCATGGAGATGCTGCGCAGCTGCGTCTTCGGCATCGCCATCGAGGTCGCCCGCCGCTACGGGAGCGAGGGCGCAGAGATTGTGGGGATGGGCTTTTAGGGAACAGGCCGGACGCTTGGGAGCGACAACACACCGGCTGAAATCAACCGCCCTGTGGGGTGCAGCTTTGCTGCGCTCTGCAGGGCGGTTTTGTCTGTCAAAATCGGTTGGAACGCTTTGCGAAGGGGGCGGCCGGGGAGGGGAGGAGTTCCCTCCCGGGCTGCCGGCAACCGTGTCATCCGCGCCCCGCAGGCGGCTCTTTTTCTGTCAGACGAAGATGTCCGCCCTGTGTCCGGATGATGAAATTTCCGCCGCCCCTGTCGTCCTGCTTGACAAGGGAGGACGGCGGGGGTATAATGCTAACCGATTAGCGAAATAAGAAAAACAGGAGGTGACCTCTTTGTCTGCCCCCCCACGTCAACCGTCGCAGCCGCCGTCTGCCGTGTCAACCTGTGTGGAGGAGGCTGAACGGCATAGCCTGTGCGGTTTGACCGGCCGCCTCGAGCGCGCCCATCTGCTGCGCGGTCTGCACCTCAAAAAGACCATGCCGCAGCACGGGCTCTACTTCGGCCAGCTCCCCCTGCTGCGCTATATCGCCCGTCACGACGGCTGCACCGGCGCCGAGGCCGCCGCTGCGCTGCACGTCTCCACCGCCTCGGTCGCCGTCTCCACCGGCCGGCTGCAGAAGGCGGGTCTGCTGCTCAAGCAGGAGGACGCGCAGGACCGGCGCATCAAGCGGCTGCACATCACCGAGGAGGGTCTGCGCCGCGCCACCCTCTGTCACCGGGCCTTTGAAGAGCTCGACCGCCTGGCCTACGAGGGCCTCTCCCCCGAGGAGATCGCCACCCTCTCCGCCCTGCTCGACCGCATCTCCGCCAACCTCGCCCGCGCCCTCGGCGACGGCCGCGACCTCTCCACCGCGCCGCTCCACCAGCTGCTGGAGGAGCTTGGCCCCCCGCCCCGCCCGCCCCACGGCGGCCGCTGAAACGTCCCGAACACCCCGAAAGAAAGGTGGTTCTCCCTTGATCAAAATGCTCTGGGGCCTCACCGCGCCCCAAAACAAACGCATGGCCCTGCTCACGCCGCTGCTCATCATCGGCGAGGTGCTGATGGAGGTCAGCATCCCGCTGCTGATGGCGGGCGTCATCAACCAAGGCGTGCTGGCGGGCGACCTTGCCGCTGTGCTGCGCTACGGCGGCGGCATGGCGGGGATGGCGCTGCTCTCGCTTGCCTTCGGTGTGGCGGCGGCGAAAACCTCGGTCACCGCCAGCGTCGGCTTTTCGGAAAACGTGCGTCAGGCGCTGTTTTACCGGGTGCAGGACTTCTCCTTCGCCAATGTCGACCGCTTTTCCACCGCCTCGCTCATCACCCGGCTGACCACCGATGTCGGCAACCTGCAGATGGCCTTTATGATGTGCATCCGGATGCTGGTGCGCTCGCCGGTGATGCTGGTCAGCGCCACGCTGATGGCGCTGCGGCTGAACGCAAAGCTCGCCACCATCTTTCTGGTGGCCATTCCCGTGCTGGGCGGCTCGCTGATCACCATCGCCGCCGTCACCTTCCCCCGCTTCCAGCGGATGCTCACCCGGGTGGACGGCCTCAATGCCCGCGTGCAGGAGAACTTAAATGCCATGCGGGTCGTCAAGGCCTACGTCCGCGAGGAGTATGAGACGGAGCGGTTTGAACAGGCGGCCGACGATCTGCGCCGCGCCATGCTGTCAGCCGAGAAGCTGCTGGTGTTAAACGGCCCCATCATGACCTTCTGCATGAACGCCTGCATGATCGCCGTCTCCTGGTTCGGCGGTCAGATGATCATCACGGGGACGATGGAGCTGGGCGACCTGATGAGCTTTCTCAGCTATATCTCGCAGATCCTCATGTCGCTGATGATGCTGTCGATGATCTTTGTCATGCTGCTCATGTCCCGCGCTTCGGCCGCCCGCATCAGCGAGGTGCTGCGTGAGGTGCCGGAGATCCGCGTCGAGCGGGCCGAGCCGGTCACCGAGGTGGCGGACGGCTCCATCGCCTTTGACGGGGTGACCTTCTCCTACGGCGGCGCGGACGGCGTGCGCGTCCTCAAGGGGATCGACCTCGCCATCGCATCCGGGGAGACGATCGGCATCATCGGCGGCACCGGCTCCGCCAAGTCCACCCTCGTGCAGCTCATCCCCCGCCTCTACGATGCCACCGAGGGGCGGGTGCTGGTGGGCGGCATCGACGTGAAGGACTACGACCTCACCGCCCTGAGAAAGCAGGTGGCGATGGTGCTGCAGAAGAACGAGCTGTTCTCCGGCACCATCCGCGAGAACCTGCTCTGGGGCGACGAAGCCGCCACCCAGGAGCAGATCGAAGCCGCCTGCCGCGCCGCCTCCGCCCACGACTTTATCACCTCCTTCCCCGACGGCTACGAGACGGTGCTGGGGCAGGGCGGTGTCAACCTCTCCGGCGGACAGAAGCAGCGCCTCTGCATCGCCCGCGCCCTGCTTGCCCACCCGAAGATCCTCATTCTCGACGACTCGACCAGCGCCGTCGACACCGCCACCGACAGTCACATCCGCCAGGCCCTGCGTCAGCAGCTGCCCGGCACCACCAAGCTGATCATCGCCCAGCGCATCGCCTCGGTGATGGAGGCCGACCGCATTGTGGTGCTGTCCGAAGGGCGCATTGAGGCGGTGGGCAGTCACGAGGAGCTGATGGAGCGCTCCGCCATTTACCGCGAGGTCTGCGAATCGCAGCAGAAGGGGGTGGCGTAAGATGGCAAACGAGAGAAAAGAAGGACGTCAGGGCCCGCCTCCCGGCGGCCCGCCGCGCGGGATGCCGGGGGCAAAGCCGCGGGAGATCAAGAAGACCATCGGCCGCGTCCTCTCTTATCTGGAGGGCTACCGCGGACGGCTGGTGCTGGTGGCCTTCTGTCTGCTGGTCTCCTCCGGCAGCACCATCGCCGGCACCTACTTCCTAAAGCCGCTGTTCAACACCTTCCTCATGCCCCTGAAGGGTCAGCAAAACCCCGACCTCACCGCCTTTGCCCAGGCGCTGACGGCGATGGGGGCGCTGTATCTGGCCGGGGTGGTGGCGGTGTTTTTGCAAAACCGCATCATGCTCACGGTGTCCACCGGGGCACTTTACCGCATCCGCGCCGAGCTGTTTGCCAAAATGGAAAAGCTGCCCATCTCCTATTTTGACACCCACGCCACCGGCGACCTCATGAGCCGCTACACCAATGACATGGACACCCTGCGCCAGATGCTCAGCCAGAGCCTGCCGCAGTTTCTCACCTCCTGCGTCACCATCGTCGGCGTCTTTGTCGCCATGCTGCTGCTCAGTCCGCTGCTGACGGCGCTGATGATGGCGATGATGCTGCTCAACTTGCGCATCATCAAGGTGCTGGGCGGGCGCAGCGGCCGCGGCTTTGCCCGTCACCACCGGGCGCTCGGCGCCATGAACGGCTATATTGAGGAGATGATGGAGGGGCAGAAGGTGGTCAAGGTGTTCTGCTATGAGGACAAGGCCAGAGCGGAGTTTGACCGCCTCAACCGCCGTCTCGCCGAGGCCGGCACCGAGGCCAACACCGCGGCCTCCGTCCTCATGCCCATCATGGGCAACCTCTCCTATCTGCACTATGCGGTGATCGCCGTGGCCGGCAGTGCGCTGGCCATCGGCGGCGGGATGGACCTCGGCAGCGTGGCCGCCTTTTTGCAGTACAGCCGCTCCTTCTCCCAGCCCATCACCCAGCTCTCGCAGCAGTTCAACACCCTGCTCTCCGCCCTCGCCGGCGCCGAGCGCATCTTTAAGCTCATGGATGAGACGCCGGAGACGGATGAGGGGGATGTGACGCTGGTCTGCGCCGAGCGCGGGGCGGACGGCAGTCTTGCGGAAACCGCCTCCCGCACCGGCCTCTGGGCCTGGAAGGTGCCGGAGGAAGAGGGCTTTCGCCTGGTGCCGCTGGCAGGCGCTGTGGTGCTGAAGGATGTTGATTTCTCCTACGACGGCATCAAGCCGGTGCTGAAAAAGGTCAGCCTCTATGCAAAGCCCGGCCAGAAGATCGCCTTTGTCGGCTCCACCGGCGCTGGCAAGACCACCATCACCAACCTCATCAACCGCTTCTACGAGGTGAGCGACGGCGAGGTGACCTACGACGGCATCCCCCTGCAGCGGATCAAAAAGCCCGACCTGCGCCGCTCCTTGGGGATGGTGCTGCAGGACACCCATCTCTTCACCGGCACGGTGATGGAGAACATCCGCTACGGCCGCCTCGACGCCAGTGACGACGAGGTGCGCGCCGCCGCCGTGACCGCCGGGGCCGACGGCTTTATCCGGATGCTGCCCCAGGGCTACGACACCCCGCTCACTGCCGACGGCGGCAATCTCAGCCAGGGACAGCGCCAGCTGCTGGCCATCGCCCGCGCCGCCGTGGCCGACCCGCCGGTGCTGGTGCTGGATGAGGCCACCAGCTCGATCGACACCCGCACCGAGGCGCTGATCGAGCGGGGCATGGACCGGCTGATGGAGGGGCGGACGGTGTTCGTCATCGCCCACCGCTTAAGCACCGTCCGAAATGCCAACGCCATCATGGTACTCGAGCAGGGAGAGATCATCGAGCGCGGGGATCATGAGGATCTGATTGCTCAGAAGGGCAAGTATTATCAGCTGTATACGGGGATGTTTGAGCTGGAGTAAGCGAAGGCGGTTGCATTTTGGTTTTGGTTTTTGGAAGAAGGACAGGGGAGCCGGAGGGCTTCGCTGTCCTTCTCCTTTTTTGGGGGAGGCAATCGACCCTGTGCCCGTCCGCTGTACCCCGGCGCTTTCTTCAGGGGGGCTATCGGTGAAGGTGACTGGGGGAGTCAACGCCGGTCGCGCTGTCGCTGGAACAGCGCGGACAGTCAGCCTGCCCGGGGTGTGGACGCGGGTCGCGAGGCCCAAAAGGGAGGGTGGGCGGGCGCTGTGTAGTCGGAGCGTCGGCAGTGTCTTTTGCTTTGAAACAACGTACAGGCCGGCTCATCGCTCCTTCGGCTCTCTCGTTGAGGGGGGCTGTCGGCGGAGGCTGACTGAGGGGGGTATCGTGGGCCGGTTGTTCTGCCGGGATCCGTTTCTTTGGAGTGGAGCGTTCGTTTTGGTTTTGTGGGTTGTCTGTCGGTAGATGTGTGGCGCGCAGCCGTCAGGTGCTGCGAGAATTTGAGGCCCGAAAAGGCTGATATGGGGCGATGCCGGAGTCCGGCATCGCCCCAAAAACCATTATGGGCGCGTTGTTTCCGGCCGTCAAGGGG
>JAFQKL010000346.1 GCA_017396965.1 Clostridia bacterium | reverse complement strand
AGCGAAGGCTCCGGCCTTGGGATGCACATTGTCAAAACCCTGCTCCTGCTGCTCGAATACCCGCATGACATTGTCAGCACCGAGGGGGAAGGCACGACGGTGATGGTCACCATCCCCGACCTTGACCATCCCCCCGTTGCCGGAGAGGAGCGGAGGTGAGACGATGGTGCAGCCCTCTGCCCCACAGCGGACGGAGGTGGTTCGGCTGATCGAGTCGCGCTTTGGTGTCCACCCGCAGCATCCGTGGGCCAGGACGCCGGACTATGCCGTCTTCCGCCATCCGCCGCAGCAGCGGTGGTTTGCCGTGCTGATGCCGGAACTGCCCGGTCGGGTGATCGGCCACCCGGCGGGGGAGCGGGTGGATCTGCTCAACCTCAAGGCCGATCCCAGGATGATCGGCTCCCTGATCGACCACCGTCACTTCTTCCCCGCCTACCACATGAACAAGGAACACTGGTACTCCGTTTGGCTGGACGGCAGCCTCGGGGCAGATACGCTGCTGCCTCTGCTGGAAATCAGCCACCGGCTGACCGCGCCGTCTTTGCCCAAGTCCCCAAAATCCCAAAATCCCGCAAACGCTGACCTCTGACGCACTTTCCTTGCAGCAACCCCGGCAGACCCCGCCCCCCCGGCCGTTCTTCCGGAGGGGCCACACCACCCGAAAGGAGCCTCTCCATGAAGACCGCGAAGACCTCCCGCCCCGCGACCTTGCAGCGTCTGCTCCTCTTCTACTGCTGCCTCGGCTTTTGCATGAACATGGTCCACCCCGTCACCCCCACCCTGGTGGTCGAGCTGGGCTTTGACTCGACGCTGTACAGCGCCCTCTCCTCCACCCTCGCCCTCACCAACTTCCTCTGCGCCCCCCTCTGGGGCTATCTCTCCGACCGCCACGGCCGCCGTCCCATGCTGCTGATCGGCACCATCACCTACGCCTGCTCGCAGCTGCTCTTCTCGCAGGCGCGCACCGTGCCGGTGCTGCTGGTGGCCAGACTGTGCGGCGGCATCAGCTCGGCGGGATACCTCACCGCCAGCCTCGCCTATGTGGTGGATGTCTCGCCGCCCGAGCGCCGGGGCAAAAACCTCGCCATCTACACGGCGCTCTTCTCGATCTGCTCCTCCTTCGGCTACCTGGGCGGCGGCACGATCGGCACCCGTTTTAATGTCATCACCGTCTTCTATGTGCAGCTGACGCTGCTCTGCCTCGTCACCATCCTCGGCTACTTCATCCTCGGAGAGTCCCGCGACCCCGAGCAGATGGCCCTCTCCCTGGCGGACAAGACCGCCAAAAAGTTCTACGACTTCAAGGCGATGGGCGCCATCATCAAGGGCTCGGTCGCCATCTTCATGGTCTCGGTCGTGCTGGCGAGCTTCTCCTCGATGGGGTACGACAACGCCTTCAACTTCTACATCAAGGATGTCTTAAACTTCCCCCCCTCCTACAATGGCTACATCAAGGCCACCACCGGCACCCTGGGTCTGATCGCCAACCTCACCTTGAATCTCTGGCTGATGAAGCGGTTTGCGCCGCAGAACACCCTGCTCGTGATCTTCCCCTGCATGGCGGCGGCGCTGTTTGTCGCCACCCGGATGGAGACCACCCTCTCCTTCCTCGCCGTCTGCGTGGTCTTCTATCTCTTCAACTCGATCTACATGCCAATCCAGCAGACCATGATGACCCAGATCAAGACCGAGAACACCGGGATGCTGTCGGGTCTGTTCAACGCCGCCAAGAGCGTGGGCAGCTTCGCGGGGCCGCTGTTTATGAGCTTTGTCTACAAGCGCGGTGTGATGATGCCCTTCTACTGCGCCTCGATCTCCTTCCTCGTCACCACCGCCGTGCTGCTGGTCCACCGCGCCGCGCTCAAGAAGGAGCAGGCGGCGGCCGCGGAGGAGGTTTCGGTGTGACCGCTGCACCCGCCTCCCGCCGGCGGTGACTTCCGCGCGGGGGTTCCCCGTCTCAACTTGTCTTCCAACTCGCCTTCCAACTCGTCTTCAAGGAGGATTTTTCATGTTCACCTTTGACCACTACCGCGAATCGGCCGATCTGCTCAAGGCCCGCATCGGCGACTTTGCCCCCGAGGTGCTGCTCATCCTCGGCACCGGTGTCGGCTACCTGGCCGAGCAGGTGGAAAGCCCTGTCTTCGTCCCCTACGGCGAGGTGCCGCATATGCCGGTCTCCACCGCCCACTCCCATGTGGGGCGCTTTGTGTTCGGACGCTTGGGCGGCAAGGACGTGATGGTGATGCAGGGCCGCGTCCATGTCTACGAGGGGTACACGGCGGAGCAGGTGGCCTACCCCGTGCGCCTCGCCAAGCTGCTGGGGTGCCACAGCATGATCGTCACCAACGCCGCCGGCGCCGTCAACTACAACTACCGCGTCGGCGACATCATGCTGATCAGCGACCAGATCCGCCTCTTTGACCCCGACCCCTTAATCGGCCCCAACATCCCCGAGTTCGGCGGCAGATGGTGCGATATGTCCGATGTCTACACCGCCGAGTACCGCGCCATCGCCCGGCAGGCGGCCTGCGACATGGGGCTGATGCTGCGCGAGGGCGTCTACTTCTACTTCACCGGTCCGCAGTTTGAAACCCCCGCCGAGATCCGCGCCGCCCGTATTCTGGGGGGCGACGCGATTGGCATGTCCACCATCTTTGAGACGATCGCCGCCACCCACTGCGGCATGAAGATCCTCGGCTTCTCGCTGCTCACCAACATGGCGGCCGGCATGGTCAAGACCGCCTATGTCCCCGGCGAGGTGCAGCAGACGGCGGAGATGGTCAAGGATCGCTTCTGTCAGCTGGTGACCGATTGTCTCTCCCGCCTCCCCGCCGCCGCAGAATAGGCCCCCTGCAGGGGTCGCCGCCGCAGCGGCGAAATCCCCTGCCGTACAAGACCGGGATCCCGCATACTGCCCCTGTCTATCCAAACCGTACTCCTGACACACCCGATCTCGTTTCAGCAGAAACCTGTATTCTTTTAGTCAACATGGAAAAGGAAGTGCAGCTATGGCTTTTGACCTTCTCTTCAAAGGCGTCACCATCGTCACGATGGACGACGACTGCCCCGAGCTGAAAAACGCGTACCTCGGCATCGAGGGGCGCAAGATCACCTGGCTCTCCACCGAAGCCCCCACGGAGCCGGCCACCCGTACCATTGAAAACTCCCACCTCGTGCTGATGCCGGGGCTGTACAACACCCACACCCACTTAGGCATGAGCGTCCTGCGCGGCTACGCCGATGAGTACACCCTCGACGTCTGGCTCAATGAGCATATCTGGCCCGCCGAGGCCAAGCTCTCCCGCGAGGCGGTCGGCGCCGCCACCGCCCTCTCGGTGGCCGAGGCGATTGCCTCCGGCACCGTCTCCTTCACCGATATGTATTTCTTCATGCCGGATCTGGCGGAGCTCTGCCTCAAGGCCGGCTGCATGGCCAACCTCACCAACGGGCCGATGTGCTTCGGCCCCGTCTACGACAAGGAAAACGACCGCGCCTGGCGGGAGATCACCACCCTCCACCGCGACTACCACAATGCCGACGGCCGCATCAAGGCGGATGTCGGCATCCACGGAGAGTACACCTCCAACCCCGCCGTCTGGGAGCTGGTGGCGGGCTACGCCGGGGAGCACCGGCTCAACATCCACGTCCACCTCAGCGAGACCAAAAAGGAGCATGAGGAATGCCTTGCCCGCCACGGCCTCACCCCTGCCGCAGTGCTCGCGAAGCACGGCGTGTTTGACAACCGCACCACCGCCGCCCACTGCGTCTGGGTGTCGGATGAGGATATGGACATTTTAAAGGACAAGGGGGTCACCGCCGTCCACGACCCGGGCAGCAACCTAAAGCTCGCCTCCGGCGTCCAGCGCACCCACACCCTTCTGGAGCGCGGCGTCAACGTCTCCCTCGCCACCGACAGTGCCTGCGCCATCAACACCAACGACCTCTTCTTTGAGCTCAAGCTCGCCGCCATCCTCCACAAGGGCGTCGACCTCGAGCCCACCCGTCTCCCCGCCGCCCAGGTGCTGAAAATGGCCACCAAAAACGGCGCCTTCTCCCAGGGACGCGAGGCGGAGTCCGGCGTCCTCAAAGTCGGCATGGACGCCGACCTCATCGCCGTCGACATGGACAAGCCCCACCTCATCCCCTGCCACAGCGTCGTCTCCAACTTGGTCTACGCCGCCCGCGGCAGCGATGTCTGCATGACGCTCTGTAAGGGCCGTGTGCTCTATGAGCAGGGCGAGTGGAAGACCCTCGACATCGAGCGCATCAAGTACGACATGATTCATACGGCGTTGCCCTGCCTCAAGGGTTGACAGAGCACCGCGAGGGGGGACGGCAGACACGTCCCCCCTCGCTTTGTCTCTTCGTCATGACTCATACAAAAATTACAGAGAGGACGGATCCCTGCCATGAAGCTGACCGACCTGCTCCGCCGCCCCCAGCCCACCCTCTCCTTTGAGGTCTTTCCCCCCAAGACCGACGCCACCTTCGACAGTGTCCTCAACGCCACCCGCGCCATCGCCGCCCTGCGGCCCGACTTCATGAGCGTCACCTACGGCGCGGGGGGCGGGACCAGCCGGTATACCCTTGAGATCGTCACCACCGTCGAGCGGGAATTTCAGGTGCCGACGCTGGCGCACCTCACCTGCGTCTCCTCCACCAGGGAGACGGTGAAGCAGCGGATCGCCGAGCTGAAGGAAGCGGGGGTGGACAACGTCATGGCCCTGCGCGGCGACCTGCCGCCCGAGCTGGTCGGCGCCGACCGCAGCGGCTGGGACTATCGCCACGCCGTCGACCTCGTCCGCGAGCTGAAGGAGGCGGGCGACTTCTGCATCGGCGGGGCCTGCTATCCTGAGGTGCATCCCGAGAGCAAAAACCAAAAGGAGGACATCGCCCACCTCAAAGAAAAGGTCGAGGCCGGCTGCTCCTTCCTCACCACCCAGATGTTTTTCGACAACAACCTGCTCTATAATTTCCTCTACAAGATCAGGGAGGCGGGCATCACCGTCCCCGTCGTCGCCGGCATCATGCCGATCACCCACAAAAGCCAGCTCGAGCGGGCGATCACCCTCTCAGGCTCCTTTGTGCCGCAGCGGTTCAAGGCGCTGGTCGACCGCTTCGGCGGCAGCCGCGCGGCGATGAAGCAGGCCGGGATTCTCTACGCCGCCGACCAGATCATCGACCTGCTGGCAAACGGGGTAAAGAACATCCACGTCTACTCGATGAACAAGCCCGACGTTGCCGCGGCGATCCAGTCGCTGCTCAAGGACGTCCTCTCGGCGCCGTGAGTGCGGTGCGTGTCTTCTCACCGCCGCCGCTGCCCCCGGTCGACCGGCGGGAGGTCTGGCGGTATGCCGGCATCCGCAACCGGCTTGAAGGGGAACCGCAGCTGCCGCAGCAGGGGGAGGCGGCCGCCGCGCTGCTCGAGGACTGCCTCGCCGAAGTGCTGCCCACCCTGCGCTGCCGCCTCGCCCATGTCGAGTACCCCCTTTTGATCGAGGGGGACCGGCTCGACCTCGGCTTTGCCGCCGTGCAGTCGGCGGCGCTCGCCCGCTGCATGGCGGGCTGTTCCCGCTTTGTCCTGTTCGGGGCGACGATCGGTCAGGGGCTGGACCGTCTGCTGCTCAAACACGGCCGCCGCGCCCCTGCCAGCGCGCTGCTCTGTCAGGCGATCGGCGCCGAGCGGATCGAGGCGCTGTGCGACGCCTTCACCGACTGGCTTGAGGCCGAGGTGTCGCCGCGCGGTCTCTTCCTCCGCCCCCGCTTCTCCCCCGGCTACGGCGACCTGCCGCTGACGCTGCAAAGGGAGATCCTCCGGGCGCTGGACAGTCCGCGCACCCTCGGCATCACCTTGAACCGCAGCCTGCTGATGAGCCCGAGCAAGTCGGTGACGGCGATCATCGGCCTCGGTCCCCTGCAGGGGTCCCCGCCGCAGCGGTGAACTCCCCTTTTTTCATCAGACGCTTGAAAAACTGCCTGCTTTGAAAAAATGCAGGCGGAAAATGCGATGCTCTTCCCCCACTCTACTCAAAAGGAGCTGACCGTACCCGATGAAGATTCTCGACTACCTTCACTCCCACCTGCTGATTCTGGACGGCGGCATGGGCACCCTGCTCCAGGCCCGCGGTCTTCGTCCCGGCGAACACCCCGAGCACTGGAACCTCACCCACGCCGATGACATCATCGACATCCAGCGCGCCTACTTCGAGGCGGGCAGCAACGTTGTCAACACCAACACCTTCGGCGCCAACCCCCTCAAGTTTGAGGCGGAGGAGCTCACCCGCATCATCGAGGCCGCCGTCCGCAACGCCGACGAGGCGAGAAAAAGGGCGGCGGGGGAGCATCCCAAATACATCTCACTCGACATCGGCCCCCTGGGACGGCTGCTGCAGCCGTTCGGCGACCTCCCCGTTGAGGAGGCGGTGGCGGCCTTTGCCGAGATCGTCCGCATCGGCAGCCGCTGCGGGGTCGACCTGATCACAATCGAGACGATGAACGACATGCGCGAGACCAAGGCGGCGCTGCTGGCGGCCAAAGAGAACAGCAGCCTCCCCGTCCTTGTCACCAACGCCTACGGGGAGGACGGCCATCTCATGACCGGCGCCTCCCCCGCCGCCATGGCCGCCCTGCTCGAGGGGATGGGGGCGGACATGATCGGCCTCAACTGTTCCTTCGGCCCCAAGCAGCTGGCCCCGGTGGCGAGGGAGCTGCTTCGCGTCTCGTCGCGGCCCGTCGTCTTAAAGCCGAACGCCGGAATTCCGCGGGATGTGGACGGAAAGACGGTGTTCGACGTCGGCCCCGAGGAGTTTGCCGCTGATGTCGCCGCGCTGGTCCGAGAGGGCGTGCGGGTCGTGGGCGGCTGCTGCGGCACCACGCCGGAGTACATCGCCGCGCTGAAGGCGGCGGTGCGGGAGATCGAGCCGGTGCCGGTGACAGCAAAGGACGAGACCGTGATCTCCTCTTACACCAAAGCCGTCTCCTTCGGTGCCGACCCCGTGATGATCGGCGAGCGGATCAACCCCACCGGCAAAAAGCGGATGCAGCAGGCGCTGCGGGCGGGAGATCTCGACCTGATTCTGGAAGAGGGAATCGGCCAGCAGGAGGCGGGGGCGAAGGTGCTCGATGTCAACGTCGGCTTGCCGGATCTCGATGAGGCGGCACTGCTGCCGCAGGTGGTGGAGCAGCTGCAGGCGGTCTGTGACCTGCCGCTCCAGCTGGACAGCGCCGATCCCGTCGCCATGGAGGCGGCACTTCGGGCCTACAACGGCAAGCCGCTGATCAACTCGGTGAACGGCAAGGCGGAGAGCCTCGCCGCGGTGCTGCCGCTGGTCAAAAAATACGGCGGTGTCGTCGTCGCCCTCACACTGGATGAAGCCGGCATCCCCGCCGACGCGGAGGGCCGCGTCGCCATCGCCAAAAAGATCCTCCAAGCCGCAGAGGAGGCGGGGATCGACAAGAAAGACCTCCTCTTCGACCCCCTGGCGATGGCGGTGAGCGCCGACCCCGGCGCGGCGCGGGTGACGCTGGAGGCGGTGGAGCGGATCACGCGGGAGCTTGGCTGCCGCACGGTGCTCGGCGTCTCCAACATCTCGTTCGGCCTGCCGGCACGGGGGGCGCTGAACGGCGCCTTCCTCTCGGCGGCGCTGGCGCGGGGCCTGTCGGCGGCGATCTTAAATCCCCACTCCCCCGAGATGCAGCGCGCCTGGTGCGCCCACCGCGCCCTGCACGGGCTGGACGCCGACTTCTCCTCCTGGCTGGTGTTTGCGGCGCTGGACACCGTCCGCACGGTCAAGGCGGAGGACACGGCGGCTGTGCCGGCGGAAGAGCCGGCGGACGGCAGCGCCCTGCAGCGGGCGATCGTCAAGGGCCTCAAGGACCAGGCGGGCGCCCTCGCGGCGGAGCTGCTCACCGAAACAGAGCCGCTCGCGCTGGTGCAGCAGGAGATCATCCCCGCCCTCGACCGGGTGGGGCAGGGGTTTGAGCGCAAAACGGTCTATCTCCCCCAGCTGCTGATGGCGGCGGAGGCGGCCAAGAGTGCCTTTGCCGAGGTCAAGCGGGTGATGGAGCGGGGTGACCGGCCGGCTGAGAGCGCCGTCCGCTGCCCCGTCGTGCTGGCGACGGTGGAGGGGGACATCCACGACATCGGCAAGAACATCGTCGCCCTGCTGCTCGAGAACTACGGCTTCGCGGTGCATGACCTAGGCCGCGACGTGCCGCCGCAGCGCATCGTCGACGAGGCGTTGCGCACCGGTGCGCCGCTGGCGGGGCTTTCCGCCCTGATGACGACGACGGTGCCGGCGATGGAGCGCACCATCGCCCTGCTGCGCGAGCAGGCGCCCGCCTGCCGGGTCGTGGTCGGCGGCGCGGTGCTGACCAAAGAGTATGCCGAGCGGATCGGCGCCGATCACTACGCGAAAGATGCGATGGAGACGGTGCGTTACGCGGAGGCGGTGACGGCTGAGGTGTGAGGCGTTGACGGCAGACTGCCGGAAGAATTCTGCCGGGTCTGCGTGCCTGCGTGCCGAAACGGTGGATGAGGCGCTGAGACTGCAACGTGTGCCGTGTGCCGCACGCCGTGTGCCGTGTAACAAATAGCATGAAGAAAAAAAGGCCCCGCGACCCTCCTCGGAAGGGGGGAGACGCGGGGCTTTTGCTTTTTTCTTGATTTCTCTTGCTTTTGTTCGCTGTTGTGTTGGTTCCGAACTGGATTGGTGTTCTGCGAAAGGGAGTTTCGCCGCTGCGGCGGCGACCCCTGCAGGGGGCCGGGCGGCGACCCCTGCAGGGGGCGCGGCCCGCGTCTCTCAAAACACCTGCCGGAACACCTCGCCCATCGCCGAGATCCCGCGTTCAATCTCCTCCAGGGTGCGGCCGGAGTAGTTGAGGCGGCAGGTGTTGCGGTGGGGGGCCTGGCAGTAGAAGGCCTCGCCCGGCATATAGGCGGCGCGGGCCTTGGGGATCACCAGCTCACGCAGCATCAGGCCGGCATCCACCTTCTGCGGGAAGGTCAGCCACAGGAAGATGCCGCCGTCGGGATTGGTGAAGCTGACATCCTGGGGGAAGGTGGCCTGCATCACCTCGATCATCCGCTCCTTCTTCATGGCATAAGCATCGCGGACGGTGCGGATGTGGCCGTCGAAATCGGCGTGCTCGAGGAAGAAGTCGGCCGCGTACATGGCGATGGAGGAGCACTGCATATCGGTGGCGGCGCGCAGGGTGGTCATGTTGTTGATAACCTCCTTCTCCGCCACCACCCAGCCGAGGCGCATCCCGGGGCAGAGGGTTTTGGAGAAGGTGCCGAGGAAGATCACCCGGCCCTCGGTGTCAAAGCTCTTGATGGCGGGCAGCTCATCGTGGTCGAAGCGCAGCTCGCGGTAGGGGTTGTCCTCGAGAATGAGGACATCGTACTCCCTCGCCAGCTCGACAATGCGGCGGCGGCGCTCCACCGTCATGGTGACGCCGGTGGGGTTCTGAAAGTCGGGGATGACATAGATCAGCTTGGCCTCGGGATGCTCCCTGAGGCGCTGCTCAAGGGCGTCCATCCGCATCCCCTCTTCGTCCATATCGACGCTGACATAGTTGACATCGCGCACGTCAAAGGGGCCCATCGCACCCATGTAGGTGGGGTTTTCGCAGAGGATGGTGTCCCCCCGGTCGAGGAAGATGGCGGCGGAGAGGTCGATGCCCTGGGTGCCGCCCTGGGTGAGCAGGACGTTTTCGATCTCACAGTCGATGCCGGCGCGCAGCATCCGGTCGCAGATCTTCTGACGCAGCGAGGGCAGGCCCTCGGCCACCGAGTACTGCAGCGCCTTGGCCCCGTGCTCGCGCAGCGAGAGGTCGAAGGATTCGCGCAGATGCTCCACCGGGAACAGCGTGGCATCCGGCATCCCGCCGGCAAAGGAGAGCAGTTCGGGGTCGGAAGCCATCTTCAGCATCTCCGCCACCGGGGAGGGGCGGAGGTAATCCATAATACTGGAATAGACGTAGTTCATATCTCGTTCCTCCAAAACGCCGCCATGTGGCGGCGTGGTAATTTATTATTTTAGATCTCTTATATTATAACGGTCTTCCTCTGAAAAAGAAAGGGGTACTTGCTGATCTTTTTTGAAATTTTTCCGTGCCAAAACCAGGTTTTTTTGGTTATTATCACAATGCCACGCCCCCTGCAGGGGTCGCCGCCTCGCCCCCTGCAGGGGTCGCCGCCCGCAGGCGGCGAAATCCCCTTACGAAACCGGCTGTTCCTTACGATTGATCTTACGACAAGCACACTCCCACCCCCCTACCCTCCCTACATCCGTCGGACAAGAAATTTTTTGACGAATTTTGAAATAGCCCTTGACAATTCGGCCATTCTCTGATAAGATAAATCACGGT
>JAFQKL010000345.1 GCA_017396965.1 Clostridia bacterium | reverse complement strand
TGACGCCAACGTAGCCGCAGACAGGATCACGGTCGACGGGGTGGTTGATGGAGCCATAGCCTACGCCGCAATCGTGCATCCAGCGGACCACAGCCTCGAAAGCCTCCACGTTCTTGGCGGTGTCGCCGTCCAGCTCCACATAGCTGATATGGCCCGCGTTGGTCAGGGCGTGGTAGGGGGCCTCGAGGCGGATCTTGTCCACCGCCTTGATGTCGTAGTAGACGGGGACGTGGAAGCTGTTGGTGTAGTACTCGCGGTCGGTGACGCCGGGGATCGAGCCGAAGCGCTTGCGGTCGAGGCGGACAAAGCGGCCGGACAGGCCCTCTGCGGGCGTCGCCAGCAGCGACCAGTTGAGGCCGGTCTCCCTGCACTTGTCGTCGATGAACTTTCTCATGAAGTTGACGATGTCAAGCCCTAAGTTCTGCGCCTCCACCGACTCGCCGTGGTGCTTGCCGGTCAGGGCGACGAGGGTTTCGGCCAGGCCGATGAAGCCGACCGAGAGGGTGCCGTGCTTTAAGACCTCGCCGACCGAGTCATCCGGCTTTAACTTCTCCGAGTCGATCCAGACGCCCTGCCCCATGAGGAAGGGGAAGTTGCGCACGGTCTTCTGGGAGATCAGCTTGAAGCGGTCGTAGAGCTGGCCGGTGACGAGGGTCATCTTGCGCTCGAGGTCTTCAAAGAAGGCGTCGATATCGCCCTTGGCGCGGATGGCGATGCGGGGGAGGTTGATGGAGGTGAAGCTTAAGTTGCCGCGGCCGTAGGTGGTCTGGCGGCTGCTGTCATAGACGTTGCTGACCACGCGGGTGCGGCAGCCCATGTAGGCGATCTCGGTGGTGGGGTCGCCCTCCTTGTAGTAGGCTAAGTTGAAGGGGGCATCCTGGAAGGCGAAGTTGGGGAAGAGGCGCTTGGCGCTGACGCGGCAGGCTAAGCGGAACAGCTCATAGTTCGGCTCGCCGGGGCGGTAGTTGATCCCCTCCTTGACACGGAAGATGTGGATGGGGAAGATCGGCGTCTCGCCAAATCCAAGGCCCGCCTCCTGGGCGAGAAGGACGTTTTTAATCACCATCTGCCCTTCGGGCGAGGTGTCCATGCCGTAGTTGATCGAGCTGAAGGGGGTCTGGGCGCCGGCACGGGAGTGCATGGTGTTCAAGTTGTGGATCAGGGCCTCCATCGCCTGGTAGGTGGCGCGGTCGGTCTCGGCGACGGCGTGGCGCTGGGCGTAGGTGAGCAGGGTGGTGCGCTTGCCTTCGTCTTCAATGCCGGCCTCGGCCAGCAGGGTGTGCAGCGCCTCCTCCGCCTCGGGGCAGCCGGCGAGACGGGGGCTGATCCCCGCGTCGCGCAGGCGCTCCACCTCGGCCTTGATCGCGGCCTTGTCGATCTTCGCCTCGGGGGTGAGCAGCTCACAGGCGGAGGCGAGGGCCTCGATGTACTTTCTGCGGAAGGTCTTGGCGACGCCGATGGCGAGGCCGTAGTCGAAATTGACGATGCTCTGGCCGCCGTGCTGGTCGTTCTGGTTGGACTGCAGGGCGATGCAGGCTAAGGCGGCGTAGCTCTGGATGTCGTTTGGCTCGCGCAGGTAGCCGTGGCCGGTGGAGAAGCCGCCGGAGAAGAGCTTGATGATGTCGATCTGGGTGCAGGTGGTGGTGAGGGTGTAGAAGTCGAAGTCGTGGATGTGGATGTCGCCCTCCCGGTGGGCCTTGGCCTGCTCGGGCTTTAAGATGAACTTCTCGTTGAACTCCTTGGCGCCCTCGCTGCCGTATTTGAGCATGGTGCCCATGGGGGTGTCGCCGTCGATGTTGCCGTTTTCGCGCTTGATGTCGGAGTCGATCGAGTCGGTGAAGGTCAGCTCCTCGTAGATCTTCATCAGGCGGGTGTTCATCTCGCGGACGCGGCTGCGCTCGGCGCGGTAGAGGATGTAGTTCTTGGCCACCATGTTGAAGCCGTTGTCCATGAGGACGCGCTCGACGACGTCCTGAATGTCCTCGACGCTGGGGGGATTGTCGGGATAGAGCATCCGCAGGCGTTCCTCGACCTTTAAGGCGATGTCCGGCGCCGAGGAGGCGGAGCGGCCGCTGGCCTCCATGGCCTTGGCCACGGCGGCTTCGATTTTAGAGATGTGGTAGGGCACCTCGCGCCCGTCGCGCTTGACGATGGTCTGGAACATCCTGGTCTCTCCTTTAATATTGTAAATTATTATTGTTATTGTTAGCGAGGAGGCGGCTGTTTTTGAAGCGTGAACAGATGGCCTCCAATTGTTGTGGATTATGTAGACACCCGACACAATATCTTGTGTTTTTGGGGCTATCTTAGTATATCTGGACAGAGGGCATCTGTCAAGGGCAAGCGGCACAAAAAACTGCACAAAATCCGGCGCCGGGTTTTGTGCAGGGGATTTTTATCCGGATTTGGCGCGGGTTTTCGGCCGCTTGACCCCGCCGCACAGGCCCGGCCTTGCCCGCCGCACAGGGCCCAAACCCAGCGCACAAGCGTAGGTCTGTCAAGGGCTCCGAGGGTGGAGATTTTACAAAAATCCGTCCCCCGCAAGGCGGCCGCCTGCAGGGCAACCGCAGCCTCGCCCACCGCACAGCGCCCAAACCCAGCGCGACGACGCCCTTCGCTGAAATGACGAGGAAGGCCCTGCTGGTGCAGAGAATTCCACTTGGTGCTGGTCACCTCAACGCCGGTGGCGCTGTCGTGACCCTCCACCTTTCTGGCGGTGACGGCATCGGTGACCCAGTGGTCCAGGTCACCAAACTCAAAGTCGCCGTTGTAC
>JAFQKL010000031.1 GCA_017396965.1 Clostridia bacterium | reverse complement strand
CTATTCGTCGGCAGGCCTTGATGTAATTGGTCTCAACATTCTGAAAGTAACTGAGGATGTTCAATAAGCCATAACAACTATCCCCCTCTCAGCCTGACGGCCCGCGTCCACACCCCAGTCGAACACACCTTCCGCGCCAATTCCGGCTTCCCCCGTCCCCCCAAAGCACTCCCCAAGCCCCCCCAAAAAGCCCCTCCAAAGCTCCCCCTCAAATCCACCCACCCCACCCCACACCAAAGGAGAGACACCGTCATGCACACCGATCTTGTCATCGTCGGTGCCGGCCCCGCCGGCATCTTCACCGCCCTTGAGCTGCTGCGCCGCGGCAGCCGCAAGCGGATGGTCATCATCGAAAAGGGCCGCCCGGTGGAGCAGCGCAGCTGCCCCAAGAGCGTCACCGGCGTCTGCGTCAACTGCAAGCCCACCTGCCACATCACCACCGGCTTCTCCGGCGCCGGCGCCTTCTCGGACGGCAAGCTCTCCCTCTCCTGCGAGGTGGGCGGCGACCTGCCCTCCCTCATCGGCGACCAGCTCGCCCAGGAGACGATCGACTACACCGACAAAATCTACCTCGAATTCGGGGCGGACACCCATGTGGAAGGCCTCGGCCACTCCGCCGAGGTCAAGGAGATCAGAAAGCGCGCCATCCAGGCGGGCCTCAAGCTGGTCGACTGCCCCATCCGTCACTTAGGCACCGAAAAGGCGCAGCAGCTGTATTTCGACATCGAGCAGCACCTGATCGCCCACGGCGTCGAGATCCTCTTCGGCCACGAGTGCCGCGACCTGCTGATCAGAGACGGCAGCTGCCTCGGCGTGCTGGTCAGCGACGGGCGGCAGGACTTTGAGATCAGGGCCGACACCACCATCGTCGCCACCGGCCGCCGCGGCGCAGACTGGCTCGAAAACCTCTGCGCCGAGCACGACATCGCCCACCAGCCGGGCACCGTGGACATCGGCGTCCGCGTCGAGTGCCGCAACGAGGTGATGGAGCTGGTCAACGAGGTGCTGTATGAGTCCAAGCTGATCGGCTACCCCGCCCCCTTCCGCAACAAGGTGCGCACCTTCTGCCAGAATCCGGGCGGCTTTGTCAGTCAGGAGAACTACGACAACGACCTCGCCGTGGTCAACGGCCACTCCTACAAGGAGAAGAAGTCGGAGAACACCAACCTCGCCATCCTCTGCTCCCACAACTTCAACTCCCCCTTCAACCAGCCGATCGCCTACGCCCAGAAGGTGGGCGAGCTGACCAATATGCTGGGCGCCGGCCACATCCTCGTCCAGCGCTACGGCGACATTCTCGCCGGCAAGCGCACCTGGCCCAAGGAGCTGGCGCAGAGCAACGTCCGCCCCACCCTGACCGACGCCGTCGCCGGCGACATCACCGCCGCGATGCCCTACCGGGCGATGCTCAACATCATCAACTTCATCGCCGCCGTCGACCACGTCGTCCCCGGCTTCGCCTCCAATGAGACGCTGCTCTACTCGCCGGAGCTGAAGTTCTACAGCAACCGGGTGCGGATGGAGCCGGACCTCACCACCTCGGTGAAGGGCCTCCACTGCCTCGGCGACTCCAGCGGCTGGACGCGGGGGCTGATGATGGCCTCCGCCATGGGCGTGCTGATGGGCCGCCGTCTGGCGGAGGAGGAGGCGAAGGGGGTGTAAGGCCCCCTTGCCCGCGGGTTCCGGGTTCTGTTTCAGTCCTGTTCCGGGAGGGGATGTAAATGGATGTTTTGAAGCAGGATATCCTTTTCTTTTTCGACCGCCACCCCGCCGCCCTGCCGCTGTATGAGGCGTTTGAGGCAGAGCTGCGGAAGCGGCTTCCCGACACCGGGATCCGGGTGCAGAAGACGCAGATCACCTTCTCCCTGCGCCGCGTCTTCGCCTGCGCCTCCTTTTTGCGGGTGAGAAAAAAGGCCGAGCTGCCGGATCCGTATCTGGTGATCACGCTGGGGCTGCCCTGTCCGCTGGAATCGGAGCGGGTTGCCGTGAAAACAGAGCCGTATCCCGGCCGGTGGACGAATCATCTGGTGATCGGAAGCGTGGAGGAGCTGGACGACGAGCTGTTTTCCTGGGTGGAGCAGGCGGCCCGCTTCTCGGAGAGCAAATCGGGAAAACGGAGCCAAATGTAAATCCAAACGTAAATAAGGAAGAGTTTCGGTTGCCAAACCGAATGGGAGGACGGGCCTTCGGCCCGTCCTCCGTTTTTCTTCTGCCCCGGGGTTCTTCGGCCCGGACGCTTCTCCCCGGATTCTTCGACCCGGGAACCCGGCCTCATCCCCCGGCGTGGAGGGGGCTTTGCGCCTCCAGACGCAGGGCGGGCGGGGTGCCGCTGAGGTGGAGCGGACGGGCGGAGGGGGCGGCGGCGGTCAGGAGGGGGGTGAGGTGGCCTTCGAGGAGGGGTTGGGTGGAGCGGGCGGAGAGGGCGTCGGCGGGCGGAGT
>JAFQKL010000344.1 GCA_017396965.1 Clostridia bacterium | reverse complement strand
GCTGTGGCGACGGGGTGGGCCTGGGCGGTGGTGGTGGGGCGGGTGGGGGCGTGGGCCTGGGCGGTGGCGGAGGGGCGGGCGGGGGCGTGGGTTTGGGAGCGGGCGGCGGGGCCGGTTTGGGTTTGGGCTTCGGTTTGCTCATCGTCCGCCCCGGGGTGTAGTCCTTGATCAGCGTGAAGCCCTTGGAGGAGGTGAGGCCCTGGTACAGCTCGTGGTGCGCCCCGGTGTCGAAGTCGATCAGCACCGCCATGCGGTCGGCGCTGCGGTTTTCCACCTCGCGCATCGCCTGCGCCTCATACAGCCAGGAGAGCGCCTCGCGCACCTCGTCGGCCGAGGAGGCGGATCCTCTGGAGGAGATCGTGGGCTTGTGGGTGATGCTCCCCGCCGCGTCGCCGGGGATCACGCGGCGCAGCGCCCCTTCTGCCGAGATCACCACCACCGTGGAGTCCGGCTCGGTGTGCTTCGCGAGGACAGACAAAAATTCGGCCTCGTCTTTAGCATAGCGCGAGGCCGCGTCCAGAATCATACAGAAGACATGGACTTTCATCCGCCGCCCCCCTTTCGTCAAAACATGGGTGTTCGTGGAATCTTAAAGAGAGAAAAGTGCAGGAAAAGGACGACGCCGGCGTCACTCTCCCGGCGGCACCGAGAGCATGAGACGAAAGGCGGCGGTCAGACCGTCGTCCAGCTTGGCGGCGGCGGTGGCGTGACGGCGCAGCAGCTGCGAGAGTTCCTCGTCGCAGAGACTGTCGAAGGCCTTCTGCCGCCCGTCGCTCCAGAGCTGGCGCACGTTGGTGCGCCGCTGCCGCCAGAGGACGTTCAGCTCCTCCGCCTGCTGCACCTGCGCGGTCACCAATGCCATAATCACACCTCCCGGCGGCCGCCGGCCGCCTTTGAAATGAAGCGGAAGCTCTCTGCCCCCAGCTTCTTATAGAGTTCCCGCAGCGGCCCGGCGGGGACAATGCGCCCCAGCGCCGCCGGCAGGCTGCGCAGCGTCCGGCGCGCCTCCTCCGTAAAAGGCCCCTCGCCGCCCGCCAGCAGCAGCGGCAGGGCCTTGTCGTAGGCTTCGTAATAGAGCCGCACTGCCTCCAGCGCCTCCGCGCCCGTCGGCCCTTGGGGCAGGGGGACATCGCGAAAGCGCGAAAGCTCCTCTGCGGAGAGCAGCTCCGAGGCCGGCTGCACCGTCATCTGCCCATCCGCCCTGCGGGTGGCGACGCTCTCCACCCCCACAAGCTGCAGCGTCCCTTCGGGGGAGCGGACGGCCTGATAGAAAAACAGCCGCTCGCCAAACGGCCCTGCCAGCGGCAGGGAGACGGTGAGGCCGTTTCGCAGCCCGAGCAGGGCCTCGGAAAAGCGGCGGTTGAGGTCACGCTGTGCCATAAGAAACCCTCCTTGCAGATTACCAGATGGGCAGGTTGGTGATGACCGACACCCCGCCGTTGGCGGTAAAGGCGGACATCAGCAGCCCGGGATCGACGGTCTGACAGGCGGTGGCGGCGTCATCGCCGTTGGAGTCGACGATGAGGAAGGCGAGGATCTCCTTCGTCGCGGGGTCGCGGATCACACTTTCCAGCACCACCCAGTGTCCTCCGGCGGCGTTCGGGTCGTACGGGCCGTACCAGCCGGGGTTGATGATCGAGGGGGCGATGCCGAGGATCACCCCGCGCCCCTGCTCCACCGCTGCGGCGAGACTGTCGGCATCCTCGCCGACATCGGCGGTGGCTTTAAGCCCTGCGCTTTGGGAGAGGATGGCCACCAGGTTGTTGGCGGTGGTGCCGCCGTTGTCATCCGCTGCGCGGCCGGTGAGGCAGAGGCCGTTTGACGAGGCAAAGTCGATCATCGACCCCTCGCCGGCGTCGCCCCCCGCCTTGCGGATGACGCTGCCCGAGGCGCAGAGGCCGCAGGTGCCGTGAAACTCCCCCGGCCGCGCCGAGCCCTGCCCGGTGATGGCATTCTCTGCCGATTTCATCGGATGGTCAAACACCAGCACGTCCCTGCCCTTGTACTTTCCCTTCTGGTAGCTCTGCGCCGTCGCCGCGCGGGTGGAGGCGGAGAAGACCGGCACCCCTGCCGCCGCCAGCGCCGCCGCCATCAGGGCGGGGGAGGCGAGGCCGGCAAAGGCCCCGTAGTCAGCGAGGTTGGCGGAGAGCTTGCGCAGCGTTGCCTGTCCGGCGACGCACAGCCGCCCCGTCCGCTCTTCGACGCGGGCGGCAAGGCTGCGGTACTCCGCCTGCGCCTGCTCCGCCTGACGCAGGGCGCGCTCCGCCGTCTCCAGCGAAAGCCGCGCCTGGGTCATGCGGCGGTGCAGCTCGTCGCACCCGCCCTTGCCGCGGTTGAGGCAGGCCTGATAGGCCTGCTCCCGCTCACGGAGGATGCGCCGCCGCCGCTCGATCTCCTCGCGGATGCGGGTGAGGATGTGCTGCCCGCCCGCCGTCAGCTCGCGGATGGAGAGGGCGGTGCGCTGGCTGATGTCGGACAGCGCCGTGCTGTGGTCGGACAGGGCCTTGGGATCGATTCGGACAAGCGGCATGGCGCGCCTCCTTTACGTTTTCAAAGGGATACTGGCAAGCAGGAAGGGGCGAACCTTGTCCACCCGGCCGCGGAGACTGTCGCACACCACCAGCTGCTCCTCGCTGTCCAGCGACGCGGCGGTGCGCGCTCCTGTCAGCTCCATCGAGTCATCCGCCGAGCAGGGGCCGGTGACGAAGACCGAGAAGCGGTCGTGCCACGAATAGCCGAGCCGGCTCTTGACGGTGCCCAGCGCATCCGCCGCCAGCACCACATGAAGCCCCGCCGCCGCCCCGCGGGCGAGCAGCTCGTCGAAATCCATCGCCGCCGGCGAGAGCTGGTTGAGGTTGACGGCCTGCGCCAGCCCCGTCACCACCAGCAGCAGCGGACGGGGGAGGGCCTCGTTATTGTCGATGGCGCGGTCGATCCGCTGCTTGAGGCGGGAGATCATCTCATAGGCCGCCGTTCCCCGCAGCACCCGCAGGGCGCCGGGGCGGCGGGCGGCAAAGGCCGCCTCGTAGGGGGCAAAGCGGGCGGCAAAGGGGTCGCCCGTGCCGCCAAAGTCCAGCACTGCCGCCTGCGCCCCCGCCAGCAGGGCCGAGAGGGTGAGGTTGGCGGCGAACTCGGCGCGGCGCGCCCCGTCGTGGAGGCAGGCGAGCAGGTTGCCGCCCACCGTCTGCTCCAGCGATGCCGTCACACAGTCGGCAAGGCTTAAGGGCAGGCCGAGCGGCAGCGTCAGCGCCAGACCGTTTCGCCCCTCTTTGGCTTTTTTGAGCGCCGCCGCCGTCCAGCGGGTGGCGCCCATGCTCTCCAAAATCACCGGGCGCTTTTTGACCCCCCTCACCTGGGCGAAGGCGGCCAGCTGCTTTAACTGCGCCTTTAAGTGGTCGTGGGTGGTCAGCGTCCCCTGGAAGCCCTCGTTGGCCCCCTTGCGGCCGTTGCTGCGGTTGAACAGGCCCTCGCCGGGGCGGTCGAGGGAGGCGGCCTCGGGATTGTCGTCCGCCAGCAACATTCTCGAATCCTGCTCCGGCACCTTGAACACCACCCGCATCGGGATCTGCGGCAGCACCTGCCGCGGAATGGCGGGCGCGGTGGACAGCGACTGCGCCGCCAGCACCAGATGCACCCCGGCGGCGCTGCCCTGCTGGATGAGGCGGGTGAGCAGCAGCGTGGCGCGGTCGGCGAGCGGCCCGTCACTCTCAAAGATGCCGGAGAACTCATCTAAAATCGCGAGCACGCGCGGCATCCCCTTGCCGGTGGCCTTGCGGTAATCGTCGATCTTGGAGACGCTTTTGAGCTTGAAGGCGGCATAGCGCCGCTCCATCTCCGCCACCAGCTCCTCCAACACCGAGAGGGCAAACTCCGCCCCCGAAGCGAGGGCGATCACCCTGGCATGGGGCAGGCGGGCGGAGGCGTAGTGCTTGAATTCGGCGCCGAACTTGACGTCCACCAGGTACAGCTCCAGCTCCTCCGGCGGGTAGCGGCGCACCAGCTCCAAAATCAGCGTATGTAAAAAGGTGGACTTGCCGGAGCGTGACTGTCCGCCCACCAGCGCGCCGAATTCGGAGGGCGTGCCGCGAAACACCATCAGACAGGGCTTCTTCTGGTTGGCCTTCTCAAGGCCCACATAGGCAAACAGCCCCTCGGCCGACGTCTCCCCCCACCAGCCGGCGGTGCCGCTTTCCGCCACCACCGGCGGCCCGAAGCGGATGCCCTTTTTGAGCTGCCCCTCGCGGTACAGCCGCGCCGCCTCCGACACCCCTTCAGGCGACACCTCCACCGCCTCCGCGGTGGACAGCGCCTGCTCCAGCTGCTGGACGATGGCCAGCTCCCCGGCGGGGGAGAGGCGGGAGGGCTCCTCCGGCTGCCAGGTCACCGTCTCGGTCAGCTGCCAGCAGCTGCGCATCCCGCTGCCCATCATCAGCTTTTTCGCCTCGATGGTCTGACAGGGCAGCGCCTTCCCCGCCTTCTGGGTCAACGCCGGCAGATCGGAGCCGCCCGCCTTCAGCACCGGCAGGCCGATGGCGCAGGGCTGCGCCGTGCAGACAATGACAAAGACGCCGCAGTGCGGCCCGGCCGCGGCGATGCGGCCGAGCTGGGCCACCAGCTCCTGGCGGTAGTTTGCCGCCCAGGCGGCCGGATCGTCGTGAATCACCAGCAGGCGGTAGGGCTCGAAGGAGACGCCGGCGTCGAGATTGTAGGCCACGAGGTCGGGGTACTTGCCCGCCAGATACTTCTGGTTGATGATGCCGATGTGCCGCTCGGTGGCCTCCAGCAGATGCTGCAGCTGATTGGGGGTGGACAGCACCCCCTGCGTCCCCAGCACCTTCTCCTGCCCGTCGCCGAGCGGGTAGAGGTATTTGACAAAGTCGCCCATCCCCTTGGGGTCGTAGACCGAGAGGGTGAGCGAGCCTGCCGGCAGCAGGTGCAGCAGCCGCAGCAGGAAGGAGCGGATGGTGGAGGGACTGTCGGTGACAAAGCCGCGGTCTTTCAGCAGATCGAGCAGACAGGGCAGCCGCAGCGGAGCAAAGGCCGAGGCGTTGGCCCCCGCCGCCGTTGACAGCACGGTGCGCCGCAGCTCCCAGCCGCACTGCACCACCAGCCGCCCGTGGCCCCGGGGGGCGGTGGGCGGCGTCGAGGGGATGCCCTCGCCCACCGAACCGGCGTGTTTGGCCAGCGACAGGCCCTGTTCCACCTTGAGGGCGGCGGGCCGGTCGCTCTGCTGCGGCGCGTTCATCAGCGAGGCGGAGAGCAGGGTCTGCGCCAGCCGCTTGGCAGCACCCTCCAGCTCGCTGTTCAGGGTCGCCAGTTCCCCGGCGCGGGCAAAGGCGCTCTTGGCCAGCGCCTCCGCGGCCTGTTTCGACTCCAGCAGCCACCGCCGCCCCCTGCCGCCGGCGAGGACGGGCAGAGGGTCTTCCAGCAGCCGCGCCGCCCCGTGCAGCGCCGCCTCCGCCTCGTCATAGGAGGCGGAGACAAAGCCGCCCCGGGCGGCGGTGGGCAGGTCTGCCGCCTTGATGCGAAAGCGCACACCCGAAGGCTTGACCGAGATGCCCACCCACCGCTGCTCCATCTCCCGCATCAGCTGACCCTCCAGCTCCAGCAGCCGGTCGATGCGGCGCTTGCGGTCGCGGTCGAAGGTGCGCATCCGCTGCAGGACGGGGGCGGACACCGCCGCCACCGCCTTCTCTGCCAGCGCCTCCCGCCGCGTCATGAGGCGGGAGAGTGCCGTCTGCCGGCGGGCGATCCACTTGGGCAGCACCTTTTCAAAACTTGGAAGGATCGGCGAAGCGGACACGAAGACACCCCCTGTCGTCAGTAGAGATTTAGGTACTCGGCTTCTTGCCGCTGCCGCCCGTCTTGGCGCGCAGGGCGGCGACCAGCGCCTGGTAGATCAGGTGCATCTGCGGGCGCTCGGAGGGCGTCTCCGAAAGGCCCTTGGCGATGAGGTCGGCAAAGGCGGGGGAGAGCTCGCGGCGCAGCGAATTCATCGCCTGATCGGAGGTGAGGATGGTGGTGCGCTGCGGCCCCTTGTGGTAGAGGCGCAGGATGGCGAGGCAGATCTTGTAGATGTCGGTCTGGGTGTTCTGCAGAAACTCCCTCGCCTGCAGGCGGAAGGTGGTGGAGAGATCCCCGCTGCCGCCGAGGGCGCGCAGCTCGCGCATCGCCGAGAGGGACTCGGGCGGGTACCAGTCGTTGGTGTGCGGCTGGGTCATGGGATGGGTGTGGTTGGCTTTGCGGAAGGAGTCACTGTCGATCAGCAGCACGCGGTTGTGCTTCTGGGCGACGGGGTCGACGTAGACCAGCACGTTGTTGGGGCTGATGTCGCCCACCACAAAGTCGTACTTGTGCAGATGGGTCATGATCATCAGCAGATCGTAGACGATCTTGGCCCGTCCGCCCACCGTCAGCAGCGGCTGGCCGGTGCGCAGACGGGTGTCGTCATCGTTTAAGACAAAGCCCAAGGTGGAGGAGGTGGTGATCGGGTTGCCGCTCGCGCCGGTGTAGGTGACGAAGAACTTCTCGGGGATGAGGTTCATGGCAAAGCCGCAGGCCTCGCCCCCTTCATAGATGATGACGCGCGGCCAGATGGTGTAGTTGTCGATCACCTTTTTGGTGGCGGCATCGGCGTTTTTGCGGTTTTCCACCAGCATTCTCAGATACTGCTCAATGGCGCTCTCGTTGCCCTCCAGCACCTTCTTCTTGTACTTCTTGACCACAACCGGGGACTGGATATTGGGATGAAGCCCCCCGGCGGGGACCTTGTAGACCACGGAATAGCTCCCCTTGCCCATCTTTTCGAGGTCGGTGAGGGAGGAGAATTCGATCTTGCTCATGCTTACGCCTCCTTGATGAGAATTCCGGTGCGGTCATCGTCGGCCTGGAAGAGGGCGACGTCCATCGCCTGCACAAAGCCGGGCAGGCTGCGGCAGGAGGGGAGCTTCGACTGGAAGAAGCCGCCCAGCGCGGTGCCGCCGTCGCCGAGCATATCGCCGAGGCCGTCGGTCACCAGCAGCAGCGCCTCACCGGCGCCGAGCTGACCGAAGGTCACCAGCGCCGGGCCGGGGTCGGCGGGCAGGGCGGTGACGGCGTTGGAGGCCAGCTGCCCCGTCTGCCGTTTGCCGGATTTTAAGGTCTGGAAGCCCTTTTGACCGTGCAGCAGCCAGGCCGCCCCATCCCCCGCCGCCGTGACGGCGACAAAGGGGTACGGCCCTTGCTCTTTGATCTCCACCACGGCGAACTCCAGCGTCGACGCCCAGCGGCTTAAAATCTGCCGCAGCGAGAGCTGACTCGGGTCCGCCCCCTTGCGCAGCACGCTCTCCGCCGAGCGGCGGCAGAAGTCCAGCGCCTGCGCCTGAAGGTTGCGGCACAGCCCCTGCCAGTCGACATCGGCGACCGCGGCGACGCCGTTTTGCACCAAAGCCTCCCCCGCGAGTGCTGCCGCCTGACGGCAGAGCCAGTCGGCCAGCTGGTGGGAGTGGGTGGCCTGAGAGACGCCGTCGGCCAGCGCCGCCACCAGATAGCGGGGGCTGCCTTCCGGCTGCTCCACCACGGTTAGGGCGAAGCTGTCCTGCCGCACGGTGCCGCTCGAGTAGTGCATCGAGCCGCGGAAGGAGGCCGCCAGCGCCTGCAGGGGGCCGGCGGTGAGAATATCGGCCGCCAGGTCGGGCCGGTGGGCGGCGCGGGTGAGCTGACGGGCGGGGAAGGGGGTCTGATAAAAGGTGCCGGAGGGCTGCCCCAGCACATAGCGCCCGTCGATGAGGTTCTCCTCAAACATCGCCCCCTGCCGCCACAGCGGCGCGGCGGGCGGGGTCTGCGGGGCCGGCGGGGCTGGCGGCGTCGGTGGTGTCGGCGGGACAGGCGGTGGGGCCGGCTGCTGTGGTTCCGCTGGCGGAGGCGGGGGTGAAGCGGCGGGCTGCCCCGCCTGTCCGGCCGCCGCCCCCGGATAGACGGGGGCCTGTCCCTGCGGCTGCCCTGCAGGCGCCGCCCCTGCGGGAGCGGCGGCCTGCGCCGGTGCTGCCGTCTGATAGGTGGGGGGCGACGGGGGAGCAAAGGGCTGCTGCGGCTCCCCGGTCACGAAATGCGACGACTGGAAGACGCGATAGGTGATCTCTCCCGCCTGATCGGAGATGCTGCGCTCGCCGACCGAATAAACCCGCCCCTGTGCAAAGGGCGGCTGTGGGAACTTGTCGTGATTTGGCATGGCATAATCCCTTTCTCAGCTGGGTGGAAACGGAGGGGATTCCTCACTCGTTATCCATCACCTCAAACAGGTCCTCAAACTCCTCCTCATCCTCAAAGAGCGGCAGGTTGCCGACGATGTCGTCGGGGTCGTTGTTCGGGCTGTCGCCGTGGTTGTTGATGGAGGAGACGATGGAGGAGACCAGCGCCGGAATGATGGTTCTGAGCGCCGCCGAGGGGGCCACGCCGTCCTTGGCCACCAGCACCAGCTTGCGGTTGCCGACGGTGTAGGTGTCGGAGCCGTAGCGGCCGGCGCCGTATTCGGCGAGGTCCTCCGGCTTGGCCGAGCCGACGCCGACGCAGATGATGTTGGGGCGGGAGTAGAAGGAGGGGTCGGTCAGCTCGCGGAAGGCCTTGTCGCGGCTGCCGGCATCGTCGTTGGGCGCGCCGTCGGTGATGAAGAAGACGGCGGGGCGATAGGCCTTGTAGGGGTTGCCGTTGTAAGTGTCGGAGCGGATCTGCGCCACGCCCTTTTCGATCTGCTGACGCAGGCAGCGGAAGGCGTCGCCGTAGTTGGTGCGGTCGCCGTCGGGGATGATGGGGGACTGCTTCTTCTCCTTGAGCCAGGTGGCCAGCGCCTGGCTGGTGCCGAGCGGGAAGACGGAGTGGGCGCCGTCGTCAAAGGTGATGACCTCCACGCGCAGCTTGTCGGCGATGGCGGCGTTCTTGTCGATCTCGTCGAGCAGCTGGGGCAGGAAGTCGAAGGCGGCCTCAAAGGCGTTGCCGAGGGTCATGGAGGCGGAGGTGTCCAGCACCAGATAGGTGGGCAGCAGGGCATAGGTGAGGTTGTTCTCGTTGGACATGGGGAGGCTCCTTTCCTATGTTGTTTTATGTTGCATCATGTTGTTTTTCTGGATGAATGGCCGGAAGGAAACGGGGGAGGATGCGCTGTCGGTCGCGGGGGTGTGCCGGGACAGAGGGTTAACGCTGGGTATAGCTCCCCAGCTGCCCGGCCTTGGTTTTGAGGTGGCTTGCCACGCCGGGGGCTTCCTTGACAAAGCGGGAGGCGCCCTGCTTGAGGGTGCGGTAATCCGCCTCAAAACGGGTGCGGACGGGGTCGTTCCACTGGGCGCCGGCCAGGGCCGAGTCGATGGACTTGAGCGCCGCTTCGATCTGCTGGGCTGCCTGGGTGATTTTGGAGGCTACGGTGATCAGGCTCTGGGGGTCGGTGTTGATGGGCATTGAGATCAGCTCCTCGGCCTTCGCCGGGGGTTCCGGCGAAGTTGATAGTTATAGAAAAGTATACCACATCTTTTGCCGGATTGCACGGATTTTTCTCAGAATTCACAGGGGTTCGTCACATTTCTCTGTGTTTGACAGGGTGGCGGGCGTTTGGAGTGTGGGTTCCTTGAATCAGTGTACAGAGGGCGCTGATTGGGGGTGTGGACGCGGGGGGTGAGGCCCGAAAGGGCGGGTG
>JAFQKL010000343.1 GCA_017396965.1 Clostridia bacterium | reverse complement strand
CATTTTGGATTTACTTTATGACTGGAGGCGATTTTTTTGACCTGGGGAGAGTGCAAAACGGCAACGCTGCAGAAGATGGCGGCGCTGCGGGACAATGTGCTGGCAGAGACCAGCGATACCGCCCCCTATCGCGACATCATGACCGCCCCGGCCAACGAGGGCATTCTGCTGCTGACCGGCACCGTCTGCCCCATCCTGCGCTGCATCGAGATCGAGCAGCAGCGTCAGGCGGGGCTGCCGGCGGGGGCGGGGCGGCGGTACGACCTGCGGGAGCTGGCGCCCGACTTTCGCAGGATGCGGGAGAATCAGCTCTTCTTTGAGCGGGACGGTGTCGCCACCCGCGTGGCCGGCTTTTTGCTGGAGGCGGCGAGGTTTTTAACCCTGCCCAACCAGCAGGGCCGCTGGCGGGTGTGGTACGAAAGCTGGCCTTCGCTGGTGGACGACCTCACGCCGGACGATGAGGAGCTGCCCTTGGAGGAGGACGCCGCCCGTCTGCTGCCGCTCTACATCGCGTCGCAGCTCTTTAAGGACGACGATCTCGGCCAGGCGGTGCAGCTGCGCAACGAGTTCGAGCTGGGCCTTTCGCGCCTGGCGGTCTCCCCCTCGATGGGGGAGGATCACTTTGCCTCGGTGCGGGGCTGGTATTAGGAGGGGGACGATGTCTGTATTCAAGCAGCCGTCCGGCAAACGGCAGTATACCACGGTCTACGGCAGCTTTCGCGGCGTGGACTTCTCGGGCGACGCCACCAAGATTGACAACACCCGCTCCCCTCACGCCCCCAACCTCATCAGCGACAGCGGCGGCTACCCCGAGCGGCGCACCGGCTGGCGCACCTTAAAGCGGGTGTCGGCCCCGGTCAACGGGCTGTTTCACGTCGTGATCGCGGGGGAGGCCCACTGGCTGATCCACGGCGGCGAGCGCCTGTACCGCTTTGACCCGGCGACGGAGGAGTCCCCCAAGGTGCTGCGGGAGGGGCTCTTCAGCGCCCCCTCCTTCGGCTTTGCCTGCGGCGACGCCTTTTACCTGCTCACCGGCGGCGACTTTCTGCGCTACGACGGGGAGGAGGTGGTCCCCGTCCGCGAGGTGGCCAAAATCCCCACCGTCACCATCTCCCGCCTGCCTTCTGGGGGCGGGGTGGTGTATGAGAGCGTCAACCTGCTCTCGCCCTACCGCACCGATTCCTTTTTGTGCGACGGGGAGAGCACCGTCTTTCAGCTCTCGGCGGCCGACATTGAGGCCGTCGCCGCCGTGACCATGAACGGCGAGGCTTACAGCGGCAGCTATGAGGTCAACCGCGTACTGGGCCGGGTCACCTTTGCGGAGGCCCCCGCCGCCCCGGAAGTCTCGGGGCAGGACAATCTGCAGATCACCTATGAAAAGCAGGTGCCGGGCTATGCCGAGCGAATTGAACACTGCCGCTTCGGCGCCTCCTTCGGCGTTGGCGGTGCGGACTACTGGTTTCTCTCCGGCAACGGCGACCACCCCGCCACCGACTGGTGCTCGGCACTGCGCGACCCCACCTATTTCCCCGACCTAGGCTATGCCCAGATCGGCAGCGAGAGCAGCGCCGTCACCGGGTATCTGCGCGT
>JAFQKL010000342.1 GCA_017396965.1 Clostridia bacterium | reverse complement strand
TTTTGTAACACCTATTTACTGGAAAATAAAATCCCGGAAACCCGCTTGTAGAGCGGGTTTCCGGGATTTTCACTTCAAATAAAAATCTAAAAATTTCCCTGCTTTTTCGTCTGTTTTTCCCTCTTCGGAACAAACAGAAGACTGCACGGCAGATTCTCTCCGTGCAGTCTTTTTACGGCTTCAAGCAGATGAAAGAGCCTGGGATTCCGAAGCCCCAAACCCCGCCAACCGAGCCGGTTGGAGCGGCCGGGGAGACTGTTTTTCGGTCACTCCCCCACTTCCCGGTCTCCCCTCTCTCAGCAGCGGAGACTCTCATCGTCGGTCAGGGGCTTTCTCTGCCGCTTTCTCACAGCAGAATCTCCTCCCTGTCCTTGGCAAAGGAGCAGGCGGGGTGGATGGCGGTCAGCTCAAGGGCGGCGGCATCCAGCTCCTCGTCTGTTCGGGCGGGGTCATGGTGGATGACGCGAACCCGCTTGGCATGGCAGGCGGCGCCGAGGCGGGCGGCCATGGTCCAGGTGCTGTGGCCGAAGGTGCTTCGGGTGGGCCATTCGGCGTCACTGTACTGACCGTCGATCAGCAGCAGGTCACAGTCGCGGGCGAACTCGGTGAGCGCGGCGAACTGGCGGTCGGAGAGGGTGCAGTCGGTGGCAAAGACGATGCGCCTGCCGTCCCCCGTCACCCGGAAGAGGCTGACACCGCCGGGGTGAGCCCCCTCCATCGAATCCACCGTCAGCGGGCCGATGGTGAGGGTGGCTGGCAGGGAGTGGAAAGCGAACTCCGCCGGCAGCGCCTCGGGGCCGACCGGCCAGAGGGGGGGCGAGATCAGGCTGCGCAGCTGCGCCAGGGCGTCCCGCCCGCCGCGGGGGGCGGCGTAGACCGAGAAGCGGCGGGTGGGGTCGAGCGCCGTTCGGCAGATGGGCAGGCCGATCAGATGATCGGCGTGGGGGTGGGAGAGAAAGAGGGGGATCTCCCGCTCCGCTTCATCCAGACAGTCGGACAGGGCGAGAATACCGGTGCCGGCATCGAACACCAGCGGCTGTCCGGCGAGGCGCACAAAGACACAGGTGGTGGCACCTCCGTAACGTCTGAATGTTTCACCGCACACCGGCACCGAGCCGCGGGCGCCGAGGATCACAGCAATTGGATCCATCCTGTCTCTCTTCATCGTTCTTCTCCCGGATGCCGCCGGCATCCTCTGCACTTTCTGCTTTCTCCGCCCGCACCGGCAGGATCGGCCCGCCTTCTTGCACGGCGGCCTCCTGCCTTAATCATAATGGTTTTTCCCTGTCCCGTCAATCTTCGTTCAGGCAGAGGGGGGCACGGGGAGGATGTCGATCACGACATACTCCGCCGGGGCGGAGGTTTTGAGGGGGTATTGCCAGCCGGCGAGGCCGGAGGAGACGATCGCCTGGGTGGGGCCGACGGTGGTGTGCCCGTAGTTGTGGTCGTTGATCTGGAAGAAACGGTCGATCCAGTTGATGGGCCAGAGCTGGCCGCCGTGGGAGTGGCCGGAGAGGAGAAGGTCGGTGCCGGCGGCGGCGTTTTCGGCGTAGCCAGTGGGCTGGTGGTCAATCACAAGGAGGAATTTGGCGGGGTCGTGACCGGCGAAGATCTCCTGTAAGGGGAGGCGGTCACCGGTGCTGCGGTCCTCACGGCCGGTGAGGAGGAGGTCGGCGGCGAGGGGAAGGGCTTCGTCCTGCAGGATGGCGATGCCGTTTTGCTGGATGGCGGCGCGCAGCTGTTCTGCGGTGAAGTCCTGGCCGGGGCGGGGGCGGTCGTGGTTGCCGTAGACATAGTAGCTGCCGAGAGGGCTTTCGATGGCGGCAAGCTCGGCAAACAACTCCTCCATCCCCTGCCGGGTGGTGGAGGAATCGACCAGGTCGCCGCCGAGGATGACGAGATCGGGCGCGGCGGCGGTCACGTCGGCGCAGACGGCGCGAAGCTGCTCACGGTCGAGGGATACGCCGTAGTGGACATCGGAGATCAGCGCCACGCGGTAGCCCTCGGGACGGATGTCTTTTTCGGTGTAGACGGTATAGGCGGTCTGCTCGATCTGGTACATATTCCACCAGCCGTAGAGCAGCAGCACGGAGGCGAGGAGGACGGGCAGGGCGCCGCAGCGGTAGAGCGCGGCAATCGGACGGAGGAAAGACGGTTCCTCCCGCATCAGAGCGCGCCAGAGCAAGGCTGCCGGCAGGAACAGCCCTTCCATCATCACCACATGGAGCAAAAAAACAGCATGGACACGGCCGGGGTTGGCGCTGAGCAGCGTCAGCCCCATGGCGGCGACAACCGGCAGCAGGCGGACCATCCACAGGGAGTCATTAAGCCCGACCGCGCTGCCCGCCCGCTGCAGCAGTCCCCACCACAACAGGGCGATACAGATCAGCAGGACGACATAAATCAGAATGTAGGCGCGCATTTCCTGCCTCCTCTCTTTCTCCGTCCGCTCGCTGCGCCGGATCTGCTTTGTCGTTTTTGGGGGGAAATCAGCAAAAAAACTGGATAAAAATACTACCTGTTTTCTTGGGAAGGGGCTTGAAAAAAGAGGGAAAACGTGTTATACTAATACTGCCCCACACACAGATCGTGTCAGGATGCTGCACCCCCACCCCACCCCCTCGCAGCGTCCTCACCCAAACGCGATCTGTACCCATTGGCCGCACAGGATCCCCCCGATCCTGTGTGGCCTTCCCTTTGTTTTGGAACGTTTTGGAATGGGAACCTCTGTCCCATCCGATGTTCTGCCGCCTGACCTGGTGTTCAGGCGGTTTTTTTATTCTTTTCGGCGGGCGGCCTGACGGCGGCGGGCCCGGCTGCTGCGGCAGTCGTGCAGGCCGGAGCGGACGGCGAGTTCAAAGGCCTCCTTGAGCGGATCGGTGAGCTCCGGCACCGAAAGGCGCCCCCGCCAGGTGCCGTTTTTCAGCGGTGTCATCGTCAGGCGGCAGAGGAAACAGCCGTGCTCGGGACATTCGAAGACAGCGTAGTACTGGCGCTCGTTGCTGTGGTGCCATTCCAGCACGCTCTGACGGCGTCCGCAGACGGGGCAGGCGGTGCGGCGGCTGGAGCGGGCGTCCAACCCCGCCTCCAGGGAGGAGAATGGCCCGATCCGGCGGCGGGGCGGCGGCTCGAAGGCGCAGGTGGCAAACTGCACCGGGGTGAAGGTGCTGTCCTCACTCATGCGCAGCCGCGGGGTGAGCGGGCGGGCGGTGCAGAGAGAGCCGATGCGCTCGGCGAGCATGGCGGTGTAGAGGGCGTCGTGCAGGGCATTGTGGAAGGAGAAGGGGGCGGGGATGAGGCAGTATTCCATCGCCGCGTAGAGGGCAACCTGCTGGTCGATGCCGAGCAGCTTTGAGAAGGCGGCCTGCAGGTCGTAGAAGTGGTCGTAGCGCAGGGACTCTGTCTCCCAGTAGTCGCAGCTGGCGAGCAGCACATCGAGGTCGCCGTTGCCCCAGGCGGCAAACTCCCGCTCCTCGCCGCACCATTCGAAAAAGACGGCGATGGCAGTGGGAAAGTCGAGCGGGGAGGAAAGGGAAAGCTCCAGCTCCGGCAGCAGACGGGTGGGCGGGCTGAAGCGCTTGTGGACGGCGGGCTTGATATAGGCGCAGAAGGTACTCAGGATCCTGCCGCCCGGGCGGTCGAGCTTGACCGCGCCGATCTGCAGAATCTCTTCAAAGGGTTTGGAGCCGTAGCCGCTGTTCCATTCGAGATCCATGATTACCATGTCGGATCCACCAT
The DNA here is from genome assembly GCA_017396965.1 of Clostridia bacterium. Lineage (GTDB taxonomy): Bacteria > Bacillota > Clostridia > Oscillospirales > Feifaniaceae > Galloscillospira. Next base: position 7,414 of record JAFQKL010000342.1, on the reverse strand, counting down.
TCCTGTCATTTTTTGTTCGTTTTCATCTTCTTATTGTAACAGGAGGGGACGCGGCCGTCAATTCCAATTGCGGCGACAGGGCGGTCACAGCCGTTCCAGCCGCGCCTTGAAGGAGATGCGGCGGGGGGTCTCCATCTTGTCGAATTGGACGAGGTGGGCGCGCTTGTCATGGTCGGTTGCCAGCACGGTGCCGGGGCCGAAGATGTCGTGCTGCACCCGCTGGCCCGGCTCCAGGGCGAGGGCGTTGTCCTGGGCGGCAAGCAGCGGGCGGGCGGCGGTGACATAGCTCCTTGCCTCCTGCAGCAGCTCCTCGGGGGGCGGGGCGGTGAAGGTGAGCAGGGCGCGGTCGATGTCGAGCAGGAAGCGGGAGGGGTAGCGGGGGGAGCCGTCGAAGCCGCGGCCGTCGGCCTCCGAGAGATAGAGGGCCTGCTGCGCTCTGGTGAGGGCGACAAAGGCGAGGCGGCGCTCCTCCTCCATCGCCTCTAAGGTGGCGGTTTTGCGGGAGGGGAAGATGCCCTCGTTTAAGCCGCAGAGGAAGACGTGGGGGAACTCCAGACCCTTGGCGGCGTGGACCGTCATCAGCCGCACCCGGTCCTGGGCGCCTTCGGCATCCTGGGCGGAGAAGAGGGCGACGTGGGAGAGGTAGTGCTCAAGGGTACATTCCTCGCCGCAGGTGGTTTCGTATTCATGCACCGACTGCTTGAGCTCGGCCAAGTTGTCCAGCCGCTCCTGGCTGCCTTCGGTGCGCAGCATCTGCTCATAACCGCTCTCGTGCAGCAGGGCGGTGAGCACCTCAGAGACCGGGCGTCCCTCACTCTCGGCGGCAAATCGCTCGATGAGCGCGACAAACCGGGCAGCACCGGTGCTTTGAAAGAGCGGCTCCTCCAGCCGCCCCTGCAGCGCCTGATAGAGGGTGCCGCCGCGCCCCTCCACATCCTCCTGCAGCTGGGCGATGCGCCGCTTGCCGATGTTGCGTTTCGGGGTGTTGACGATGCGCAGGAAGGAGAGGTCGTCGCGGTAGGTGATCATGCGCAGGTAGGAGAGAGCATCCTTGATCTCGGCGCGCTGGAAGAACTGCACGCCGCTGTAGATGGCATAGGGGATCTTCTTTTGCAGCAGCACCTGCTCCACCGAGCGGCTGACGTGGTGGGCGCGGTAGAGGACGGCCATATCCCGATAAGGGGTCCCCTGCCGGTGAAGCTCCTCCATCTGTTCCGCCATCCATTGGGCCTCCTGCTCGGCAGAGCCGGCGAAGTGGCAGAGGACGGGGGCGCCTTCGGGGAGGGTGGGCCGCAGCTCTTTGGGGATGCGGCTTTGGTTCTTCTCAATCAGCGAGTTGGCGGCACGGAGGACGGCGGGGGCAGAGCGGTAGTTTTCCATCATGAGGATGGTTTTTACGTCGGGGAAGACGGTTTCGAAGTCGAGCAGGTAGCGGACGTTGGCGCCGCGCCAGGTGTAGATGGTCTGGTCGGGGTCGCCGACAATGAAGAGGTTTTTGTGGTAGCCGCAGAGCACCTCCATGAGGCGGTACTGGAGGGCGTCGATGTCCTGAAACTCGTCGATCATGATGTATTCGAGGCGCTGCTGCCATTTGCGGCAGAGGTCGGGCTGCTGCTCGAAGATGTAGAGGGTGAATTTGATCAGATCGTTGTCGTCGAGGCCGAAGAATTTTTTCTGCTGGTAGAGGTAGCCGTAGAAGATGATGTCGGAGGGGTGGGTGGCGTCGAGGTATTTTTGTTTGAGCTGGTCGGTGGGCAGGTTGATGAGGTCTAAGTAGTATTGGGGCTCCTTGACCAGCTTGCGCATCTCGATCATGTCCCGCGCCTTGCCGAAGGTCATCTCGCGCAGGGTGAGGCCGCGTTCTTCGTAGAGGATGGCGAGCATGGCGTCGATATCGGCATTGTCCAGCACGAGAAAGCTTTTGGGGTAGGAGACGGCATGGCTGTCCTCCTGCAGCACCGAGACGCAAAAGCCGTGGAAGGTGTTGATGAAGCCGGTGTCATTGTCGCCGGTGAGGCGGTGGATGCGCTGGCGCATTTCGGCCGCCGATTTGTTGGTGAAGGTGACGCAGAGGATGTTGCCGGGCAGGATGCCCAGCTCGTTGACCAGGTAGGCAAAGCGGTGGGAGAGGGCGCGCGTCTTGCCCGAGCCGGCACCGGCGATGACCCGGACAAAGCCCTCGGTGGCGGTGACGGCTTCTCTCTGGGCATCGTTTAACTGCTGCAAAAGCTCGGACATGGTCGGTCCCTCCCTTGGATGTTTTCTCTATTATACCAGAGGGGCGGAGGTTTGGGAAGGGGAAAGCGAACATTTATTCATAAATTTGCAGCAGCCGTACGCAAAAGAGGGCGCGGGTCATCCCTCTCCCTCTCTGCTTGTCAAAAATGCCCTGTTTGCTATGGAAAAATTGAAGGCAGGCGGAAAAATGTGATTTTTCCACCTGCCTTCGGCAGCAGCATGACCCGTGTCCCTCCTGTCAAGGGTATGGTCGACAGAAAATTTTTGTCCCTTGCGGGGGGCGGGACAAAAATTTTCCGTCTCCCCGCCTTCGGCGCCCTTGACCTCCGGTCCCGCGCCCGGGCGAAGGAAGAAAACCGGCAAGACGGTTTTCTTTAATTTTTTGCATAGGGGTTTTTCGACAGCCTGAGAGGGAGCGGATCATCCCGCTCCCTCTCCGTTTTACAAATTCTCTTTAATCCGCCGAATCGCACCTTTTTCCAAGCGGCTGACCTGTGCCTGGCTGATGCCCACCTCTTTGGCCACCTCCACCTGCGTGCGTCCGGCGAAGAAGCGCAGGGAGAGGATCTTTTTCTCGCGGGGGGAGAGCTTCTCGATCGACTCCTTGATCATCAGCTCCTCCACCCAGTTCTGCTCGCAGCTGACGGGATCGGCGACCTGGTCCATGACATAGACGGTGTCGCCGCCCTCGCTGTAGATGGGTTCGAAGAGGGAGATGGGGTCGAGGATGGCGTCCATCGCCAGGACGACGTCCTCCTTTTTCAGCTCCAGCTCCTTTGCGATCTCCTCCACCCGCGGCTCGCGGCCCAGCTCGCCGGTGAGGCGCTCCTTGACGGCGAGGGCGCGGTAGGCGGTGTCGCGCAGGGAGCGGGAGACGCGGACGGGGCCGTAGTCACGCATATGGCGGCGCAGCTCGCCGACGATCATGGGGACGGCGTAGGTGGAGAATTTGACGTTGTAGCTGAGATAGTTGTGGTCCACCGCCTTGATGAGGCCGATGCAGCCGACCTGAAAGAGGTCGTCCACCATCTCTCCCCTGCCGATGAATCGCTGGATGACGCTGAGTACCAGCCGGAGGTTGCCTTCAATGAACTCCTGCCGCGCCGCCCGGTCGCCCGCGGCGATGCGGCGCAACAGGGCGTTCTTTTCCTCCTCGCTGAGCAGCCTCAGCGTCGCAGTGTTGACGCCGCAGATCTCCACCTTGCCATTTTGCACGGGTCTTTCCCCCTTTTCCGGTACGCGTTTGGTGCCCTCATTATGGGCGGGGGGAAGGTGGAATATACCGGGAGTCAAGGTGGAAGATGCTGGGTGTTTTCTTTAGAGACGAACCTCTATTCCCGACCCGCTCCGCGCGAAGCGGCCTCCAGCTCGGCCCTCAGTTTTCGCAGGATTTTCTTCTCTAAGCGGGAGATATAGGACTGGGAGATGCCGAGCAGATCGGCGACATCCTTTTGCGTATGCTCCTCGCCGCACATCCCGAAGCGGTATTCCATGATGATGCGCTCCCGCTCGCCGAGGGCGCGGACGGCGCTGCGCAGGCTCTCGCGCTCCTCGCGCTCCTCGATGGCGCGGGAGGTGATGTCGCCGTCGGTGCCGAGGATGTCGGAGAGGAGCAGCTCGTTGCCGTCCCAGTCGACGGTGAGCGGCTCGTCGATCGAGATGTCGTGGCGCAGGTTGCTGGTTTTGCGCAGGGTCATGAGGATCTCGTTTTCAATGCAGCGGGAGGCGTAGGTGGCCAGCTTGATGCCCTTGGAGGGCTGGAAGGAGTTGACCGCCTTGATGAGGCCGATGGAGCCGATGGAGATGAGGTCTTCCACGCCGATGCCGCTGCTTTCAAATTTGCGGGCGATATAGACAACGAGGCGCAGGTTGTGCTCGATCAGCTCGTCGCGCACCGAGAGGTCGCCTTCGCCGAGACGGGTGAGCAGCTCGGCCTCCCGCTCGCGGGTGAGGGGGGCGGGGAGGGTGTCGGAGCCGTGGATGTAGTGGACAGGGGGCGGGGCGAGGCCGAGCAGGGCGCGCAGGCGGGCGGGCAGCGCCGCGCGGAGGGCGGCGAGGTGGGCGGAGAGGGACTTCATGGCGTGGATCCTCCTTTGTGTCGGGAATGGGGGGCGGCTTTCTCTGTCTGGATCGGGGGGGCGAAGGCGAGGAGGGTGTGCGGCAGGATGAGGGAGAAGTCGTCTGAGAGGGGGGTGGGGCTGAGGGCGACGTAGAAGTCGTGGCAGCAGCGGGTTTCACCGCCCGATTCCATCTGTAAAAGGCTGCCGCGCAGGGCGGGGAGGGTGCCTTCCCCGCTGAGGGTGGCGAAGGGGACGGCGGTGGAGGGCGGCGGTAGCGTGTCGAACAGGCGCTGCTCGGCGATGACGACGGGGAGGCCGGAGAGGGGTTCCCTGAGGTGACAGCCGGTGTCGGCCAGGGCTTGGCAGCGGACGGTGTGTCCGGCGACGGTGAGGGTGACGGAGAGCAGCTGCGAGGCGGCGGCGGTCTCGGCGGGGAGGGTGCGCAGCAGGCGGGCGGCGATAGGGTAGGCGAGGGCGAAGAACAGCAGGAAGGCAGCGGGCGAGAGGTTGAGCCAGGCGATGGGACCGGTGAGGACAAAGTCACTGCCGTTGCCGATGAGGTAGTAGAGGCCGAGCACCCCGCCACCCGTCGCGGCTGAGAGGGTGAAGAAGGTCAGGCAGCCGCGCAGTGCCGCTCCCCTCCCCTGCCCCCCGAAGGCGAGGCCGACCATGAGGGCGCCGCTCAGCAGCCGCAGGGGGGCGCTGCGCAGCAGCGGCGGCAGCGGGAGGGTGCAGAGGACGGCATAGAGCGCGCCGACCGCGGCGCCTGAGGTGAGGCGGCGGGGGGCGGGCGGGGCGCGCAGGATGCGGCGGGTGCCCTCCAGCAGCAGGCGGTTGACGGCGAAGTTGAAGAGAAAGACGGTGTCGAGATAGACCACCCGCATGAGGAACCTCCTTGGCTGTTGGTTTCGGTTGGTTGTTTTATTGTACACCCGCTGTCAAATGGATTTTGTCTTTTTGACGCTGCGGGAGATTTGCATTTTTCCCTTCGGTGCGGTATAATGATCTCATGATCGGTTTCGACCGTTTGTCCCCTTTTTCTGAGAAAGGAAGATGCCCTTGTGAAGAAACTGTTTTGCCTGCTGCTGGCGCTGACGCTGCTTAGCGCCCTGCCGCTCGGTGCTGCGGCGGCTGTGCCGGAGGTCAGCCGGATGCGGCTGCTGTTCAATCCGTGGAACGGGGTGTCGGAGGAGTATGTCCCCGCGGATCCCGTGACCCTGTACTCCCTTTCGATCCGCGCCAGTCTTTCGGCCATTCAGCTGGACCGTCAGGCCGCCCATTTTGCCAAGGCCATGTTTACCGACATGGCGGCCGACGGCGTCACCGATTACATGGTGGTGAGCGGCTACCGCGCCTATGAGTCGCAGCAGCGGCTGTTCACCAACAAGATCAACCAGTATCTGGGGCAGGGCTACGGCGAGCAGGAGGCCCGGGTGCTGGCCTCCTCCATCGTCGCCGTGCCCGGCACCTCGGAGCATCAGAGCGGCTACGCCATGGACATCTCCACCTCCAAACAGGGCGGCACCCTGACCAATGCCATTGAGACCAGCCCCATGGGGCAGTGGATGCGGGCCAACTGTGCCGACTACGGCTATATTCTCCGCTACGCCAAGGACAAGACCGAGATCACCGGCATCGTTTACGAGCCGTGGCATTTTCGCTTTATCGGCGCGCCGCACGCGAAGATCATCACCGAGCGGGGGATTTGTCTGGAGGAATATCTTGCGCTGATGAAGGATCAGGGGCGCACTGTGCCCTATGTGGACGGGGATGGGATCTCCTATTCGATCCGCTATGCCACGGCGCTGCCGGATGTTGACTTAAACGAGAGCGCGGTGGCGGTTCACGCGGTGGCGGCCGAGGGCTATCTGGTGACCACCGCGCAGCACAATCCCCTGCTGACCCCGCTGCGCTGGAATTAGGCGAAACCGTCTGATTCGATTGCAAAACCGAAAGGAGCCTATGCCATGATTGTACCTCTCACGCCCGACAAGCGGGCGCTGTATCTGGAGCTGATGGAGGAGTTTTACCACTCCCCTGCCGTGCTGCACCCTGTCGACCCCTCCTATTTTGCCCGCGCCGCCGACGAGATTTTGTTGCGGGACACCTATCTGATGGGCTTTCTGCTCGAGGATGAGGGACAGCCGGCGGGCTATGCCATGCTCTCGCGCAGCTTTTCCCCGGAGGCGGGCGGGATCTGCCTTTGGGTGGAGGAGGTGTATCTGCGGGAGGCGTTTCGCTCAAAGGGGCTGGGACAGGAGTTCTTCGCCTATCTGGAGGAGCGGTTCGCCGGGGAGGTCTGCCGCTTCCGGCTGGAGGTGGAGCCTTCCAACCGGCGGGCGCAGGCGCTGTATGAGCGGCTGGGCTTTGAGGTGCTGCCCTATACGCAGATGGTGCGGGAGCTGCCGAAATAGCCAAAATCATGGGGATGGTGAATTGACAAGGTGAACGGCTTATGCTACACTGGATGTAATGTGTCAAGGGGCGGCAGGGGTTTCTGCGCCCTGCGGCGGGATAGTTCAAATCTACTAACGGAGGGATGATCTTATGTTCTACAATTGGTCCACCATCAACGTATCGGATATGCAAAAGAGCCTCGATTTCTACTGCGGCCTGCTCAAGCTGGAGGTTGTGCGCAAGATCGGCGAGATCGGCGATCCGATGTGCATCTGTTTCCTCGGCGAGCAGGGGAAGACCCAGCATGAACTGATCTGCAACGCCACCAAGCCCGAGCCCTCTGCCACCACCTCCTTCGGCTTTACGCCGGACAACCTGGAGGAGATCGTCGAGGCCTGCAAGGACACCGCGGTGAAGGCCAGCGAGCGGTTCTGGTTCGTCAAGGACCCCGATGGGTACAAGATTCAGCTGATGATTAAGCAGTAGTACGGATTGCTGTCTGCTTTGTGTTGTCTTGGGACATGGATAAGGCCCCGCCGATGGAATCGGCGGGGCCTTGTTGCGTTGATGGGGCTTGTTGCGGGGCGGGGGTGTTGGGGTGTGGACGCGGGTGACGAGGCCCGAAAGGGTGGGTGGCGCTGAGCGGGGGGAGCGTCGGCAGGGCCTTTGCCTTGAGGCAGCGCGGAAGGCCAGCCCGTCCGGGGTGGACGCGGGCTACA
>JAFQKL010000341.1 GCA_017396965.1 Clostridia bacterium | reverse complement strand
GGGCGGCTCGGCGGCGGGCGGGTCGGCAGCGGGCGGGTCGGCGGAGAGGGCGGGGCTGACCGGCTTCCAGTCGTGCAGGGGGTCGCGGTCGCTGTCTTTGTGATCCGGGAGGTCGGTGGCGAAGACGGCGGGGAAGTCATCGTCCAGGGGGATGTCCACCACGGCGGCGCGGCGGACGGGGGTGATGTCCTCAATGCGGTCGTCGTTCGCGGGGCCGATGAGGATGGCAGGCTCCTCCGTCGCGGCAGGGGCCGCGTCTGCTGCGGGCGAGGGGGCCGGGAGCGGCGCAGGTGCGGCCTCTGCCTCCGGCTCGGCCGACGGGGACGGGGTCGGCTCGGCGGCTTGCAGCTTGGTTGCCATCCCGGCGGCGTGCGGTTCGGTTACCGTCCCGGCGGCGTGCGGTTCGGTCACCGACCCGGCGGCGTGCGGTTCGGCTGCCGACGTCGGCTCAAAAGAGGGTGTCGGTTCGGCGGCCGTCTCCGGCGCGGGCTGTGTACCGGGCTGCGTGCCGCTCTCCGGGGCGGCGGCTTTGCGGGCGGAGGGCTTGTCCGCCCCGGCGCTCTTCTTCTGGCGGCCGCCGCGTCTTTTGGCGGGCGGCTGCGGACGCTGCTGCTCGGGGGCGGCGGGGGGTTCGGGCATGAGGGTTCCTCCTCTCGGGGCGGCGGGCAAGCCGTCCGAACATAGGGCAAAAGGCCCCTTCGCAGGAAGGGGCCCGGCTGTTTTTTGATTGCGGGAGTTACAGCTCGATGGGGAAGTTGAGCTTGACGGTGGCGAGGATGACCGAGGTGGAGGTCTTGCCCACGCCGGGGGACGCCTTGATGCGGCTCATCAGCTGCTCCAGCGAAGCGGTGGAGGCGGTGATGATCTTGAGCTGGAAGTCGTACTCACCGGTGACGGAGTAGCACTCGAGCACGTCGACTTCGTTGCTGACCAGCTCACGGAAGGCATCGGTGGCGGCGATGTCGGGGTTGTTGAAGGCAACCATCATGATCGCCATCACCGATTTGCCGAGCTTGACATTGTCGAGAATCGCGGTGTAGCGCTCGATGATGCCGGCGTTCTCCAGCTTGCGCAGACGCTCGCTGACGGCGGGGACGGACATCCCGATCTTCTCCGCGATGTCGGAAGCGGTGGTGCGGGCGTTGATCTGCAGCAGCTTGATGATTTTTACGTCTACCGCGTCGATCTTCTTGGTTTTATCGGCCATAACATTTTTCCTCCCTTTCGGTGCTTTTTGTAAGGAGCCTGCGACCGGCGGCGAGCGGGCTGCGCCTGCCCAGTCCGGCGGACGGCCGTGACCCCTTTGTTCAGGCCATCTCAGAAGGGGGTTTTGCGTGGTTTTTCCCCTCGTGAATTGTCGTCTCTTTTATTATAGTTGAAGTTCCGAATAATTTCAATAGTTTAACGCAAGTTTTTTCAGAATACCTAAATTTTTCTTCGGGCCTTTTGGTGGAGGGTTAAGAGCGGCAGATCGGGGGGATTTTTTCGCAAATCTGTATGCATAAATACCGGAAATTTCACAAAGAATAGGCGCAACGACGGGGGTTTTGACCGTCAAAAGCAAAGGGAGGGACCGGTGTGAAAGAGTTTGAAATGAACCTGGCCGCGGTGACCGGCGGCGTGGAGGAGGAAGGCGGGCAGGACGGCGGCGGGCCGCTGTCTTCGATTGAGGACTACGGTTCGATCACGCTGCACGCAAAGCGCGGCACCGTTCACATCATCACCATCGTCGGCCAGATTGAAGGGCACACGGCGCAGAACGCCAGCACCAAAACCACCAAGTACGAGCATATCATCCCCCAGCTGGCGGCGATTGAGCAGTCGCCGAGAATCGACGGGCTGCTGATCCTGCTCAACACCGTCGGCGGCGACGTGGAGGCGGGGCTTGCCATCGCCGAGGTGATCGCCTCGATGAAGAAGCCGACGGTGTCGCTGGTACTGGGCGGCGGCCATTCGATCGGCGTGCCGCTGACGGTGTCCGCCCGGCGCTCCTTCATCGTGCCCTCGGCGACGATGACGGTGCATCCGGTGCGCTACAACGGCACCATCATCTCCGCACCGCAGACCTACCGCTATCTCGACCGCATCGAGGAGCGGATTGTCGGCTTTGTGGCGCGCAATTCGGGGATCACGAAGGAGCGGTATCTGGAGCTGATGAAGAACGTCGGCGAGCTGGCGACGGACATCGGCTGCATCTTAAACGGCGAGGAGGCGGTGGCCGAGGGTCTGGTGAACTCGCTGGGCGGGATTTCGGACGCCTTTGAGGCGTTGTTTGAGATGGTTGAGGAGGCGCGTGGGGCGGAGACTGCGAACGGCGCGGGCGGGGAGGAGTGAGCCGCGCCCATGCGGGTCCGGCCTCGCCCGGCGCAGCGTGACAAGGCCCGGCACATAAGCCCTGTCCACGCGGGTACAGCCTCGCCCGGCGCAGCGTGACAAGGCCCGGCGCATAAGCCCTGTCCACGCGGGTTCAGCTTCGCCCATCGCAGAGCGGCCAAACCCAGCGCACACCACCATCCATGCGGGGACGGCTTCGCCCACCGCAGAACGGTTAAACCCTGCGCACCGGCATAGGTCTGTCAAGGGCGCGG
>JAFQKL010000340.1 GCA_017396965.1 Clostridia bacterium | reverse complement strand
CGAAGGAGGAACGAGATGACATAGCAAGAGCTTCTGGCCTGGTGGCAGGAGCGGGCCGAGCTGGCCCGTCCGGCCGCGGCGGAGGAGCGGCGGAGGTTGGAGGAGCGCGAGGCGCTCTATCTCGGCAGCCGCCGCATCGACCGGGTGACCGGCTCCGGGGAGGTGGTGATGGGCGAGGGCAGCGCCCCGGCGACGGTGGTGCGCAATATCGTCGCCGAGTCGGTGGAGAGCCTGGTGGACTCCGCCATTCCCCAGCCCAAGGTGACGGCGCGGCGGCCGGAGGACCGGCAGCTGGCGATGGTGATCGAGGATGTGCTGCGGGCGGAGCTGGACCGCCTCCCCTTTGAGCGGCTCAATGATTTGGATGAGCGCACCACCCCCATTCAGGGCGGCGACCTCTTCCATGTGGAGTGGAACTGCGATGAGCAGGGCGACGGCGAGCTTTCGGTCACCCTCGTCCACCCCCGCCAGCTGCTGCCCCAGCCGGGGGTGACCGAGATTGCCGACATGGACTATGTGATGATCGAGCAGCCGCAGACCCGCCGCAGCGTCGAGCGGCGCTACGGGGTAGCCCTTGAGGAGGAGAGCGAGCTGCCGCCCGGTGCGGAGCAGTCGGCGGCGGACAGCGGCGAGCTGGTCACCCTCCTCACCGGCTACTACCGCGGCGAGGACGGCCGCATCGGCCGCATCCGCTGGGTGGGGGACACCCTGCTCGAGCACCTGCCCGACTATCAGGCGCGGCAGCTGCCCCGCTGCAGGGCCTGCGGCAGCCTCATGGGCGAGGTCTGCCCCCGCTGCGGCGGCAGAGAGGCGCAGCAGCAGGCGGAGGAGGAGGTGACGGTGCCGCAGGGAATGCGGCGCAGCGACGGCAGCATTGTCGCCGCCCGTCAGGTGCCCTGTTTTCGCCCCGGCCGCTATCCGCTGGTGCTGCGCCGCAACGTCTCCGTCTTCGGGCGGCTGCTGGGGGACAGCGATGTGGACAAGATCCGCGACCAGCAGAACGCCATCAAAAAGGTGGGCACCCGGGTGGAGGAGAAGCTGGGCAAGGGAGGCTCGATTGTCACCCTGCCCAAACAACTGGCCATCCGCCGCACCGATGAGGAGCTGAAGATCGTTGAGCTGGACAACCCCAGCCAGAAGGCGATGATTGATGTGATGAGCATCCAGCCCGACATCTCCCGCGACCTCGCCTACCTGGAGTACAACTACCAGGCCAGCCGCCATCTGCTGGGACTGACCGACAGCTTCCAGGGCCGCAGCGACAGCAGCGCCACCAGCGGTGTCGCCAAGCAGTTTGCCGCGGCGCAGACGGCGGGACGGCTGGAGTCCAAGCGGGTGATGAAGCAGGCGGCCTATGGGGAGCTGTTCTCCCTGATGTTCGCCTTCCTCTTAGCCTATGCCGACGAGCCCCGCCCCGTGGCGCGGCGGACGGCGGAGGGTGAGGTGGTCTACATCCCCTTCAACAAATGGGATTTCCTCGAGCTTGACGAGTGGGGCGGCTGGCGCTGGAAGTGTGACTTCCTCTTCGGGGTCGACACCGCCTCCGCCCTCGCCAACAACCGCTCCGCCATGTGGCAGGAGACGCTTGCGAGCTTCAAAAACGGCGCCTTCGGCAACCCTGCGGACCTCTCCACCCTCATCCTCTACTGGAGCAAGATGGAGCTGCTGCACTACCCCGGCGCCAAGGACACCCGCGAGCAGCTGGAAAAGCGGCTGGCGACGGAGCAGAGAGGGGGTGCGGGCGGTGCTGTGTGACATCTGCGGCATTGAGATGCTGGTGACCGGCATCGACGGCGGCGGTCGGCCGGTGGAGGTCTGCCGCAACCCCCGCTGTCAGAACAACAAAAAGTAATTTAACGAGATGATATGACGTTTTGAAAGGAGGTGAGAGCATGGCCATGTATCAGGGCAAGGTGGGCCACGGCGGCAGTCAGATCATTGAGGCGGTGACCCCGAGAAAGGGCGGCATGAAGCCGCAGAGCAGAAAGGGCGGCGACCTGCGCGCCGGCAAGGGCGGCAGGGAGTCTGCTGGGAAGCAGCAGTAGAGCAGCAGAAAGGAGAAGCGAAGTGAAGAAGCTTTTTAAGAGACGCGGCGAGCAGCCGCAGGCCACCCCCCCGCAGCTGCCGGCTGCGGAGGCGGCGGCGATGGATGCCGCCACGGCCGAGGAGGCCCTCCGGGAGCAGCTTGCCGCCATCACCGCCCTCGACCCTGCGGTGAAGGACTGGCGTCAGGTGCTGACAAAGCCGGGCGCCGAGCAGTTCCACAGCCTGGTGGCCAAAGGGCTCAGCCCGGTGGAAGCCTACAAGGTGGTGTGGTTTGAGGAGCTGGTGGGGGCGAGAGTGGAGCAGGCGATGCGCACTGCCCTCGGCAGAGGGATGGGCAAGCGCCACCTCGGCACCCTGCCCGCCGCCGCCGGCAAGGACGGGGAGATCCCGCCCGAAGTGATGCGCCAGTACCGCGCCTTCTTCCCTGAGTGGAACGAGGCCAGGATTCTGGCCGACTACCGGAAGCACCGCTGACACAGCGTGTTTCCAATTTCGGCCCTGCGGCGGAGGGTGCGAACACCCTGGCGGGTCATCCCCCTGCGCCGCAGCGGCCAAGGCAGACGAATTACGATAATTGGACAAAGGAGAGTGTTTTCAAATGGCAAATGTCATCTTTTCGCAGGGCAGCGGTCTGGCGGACTCGATCTTCGGCAAGTCGCAGGCCCCCATCAAGGCCATCATCGAGCAGGGGGTGGAGGCCTTCCGTGAGCAGTCGATGATCGACAAGATCTACTGCATGGACAAGACGAACAACTTCGCCGAGGTCTACACCAGTGAGACTTCCCTCGGGGACTTCGCCGATGTCGGCGAGAACGGCACCTACCCTGAGACCGGCATGAGAGAGGGCTATTCGGTGACCATCGAGCCGACCACCTGGAAGTCCTCCTTCGCCGCCACCCAGGAGATGGTGGAGGACGCCAAGGTGGGCAAGATCAAGAGCCGTGCCAACATCTTCACCACCAGCTACAACCGCACCAGAGAGAAGTTCGCCGCCGAGCTGCTGGTGGGCGGCCTTAATGCCGAAACCACCATCAACAGCAAGACCTACACCACCGCCTCGGCCGACGGTCAGCCCCTCTTCTCCACCGCCCACCCCTCCATCATTAACCCGGAGAACACCCAGAGCAACCGCTTCACCGGCACCTTCTCCCTGGAGCTGCTCGATGCCATGCAGGAGGCGATGCAGGATTTCCGGGACGACGACGGCAACCTCTTAAACGTCTCGCCCGACACCATCATCATCCCCAACTCCGCCGTCTTAAAGCGCGCGGTGCTGGAGGCGATCGGTTCGGAGCTGGACCCCAACTCCGCCAACCACGCCTACAACTTCCAGGTGGGCCTCTGGCGGGTGCTGGTCTGGAACTACCTGCCCAAGACCGTGGGCGACCAGCCCTACTTCATGCTGCTGGACAGCAAGTTCAACAAGGACTACATGGGCCTGCCCTGGCTCGACCGCCTGCCCCTGACGGTGCGCAGCGACATTGAGCCTGAGACCGATGCCAACATCTGGCGCGGCCGCGCCCGCTTCGGCGCCGGCTTCAACAACTGGAGAGCCATCGCCATATGCGGCGCCTGCGTCTCCGACGGCACCGCCCTCGGCGGCTGATCCCGCCTTTGCGGGCGGGCGGG
>JAFQKL010000339.1 GCA_017396965.1 Clostridia bacterium | reverse complement strand
TGCTGGGGGTCGCCTCGCTGCTGGTGCGGGCCTTTCAGGAGGAGGTTGTCTTCCGCGGCATCCTCTGCAACGCCATCGGCGAGCGGTATCTTCTGGACACACGGGGGGTGTGGTTTACGGCCATCGTCTCGGGGGCGGTGTTTGGGACGATGCATCTGTTTAACATTCTCGGCGGCATGGCGCCGCTGAGTGCCCTGGTGCAGGCGGTGGTCGCCTGGGCGATGGGGGCGGTGTTTGCCGCCGTCTATCTGCGCGGCGGCAACCTGTGGGCCGTGGTGCTGATCCATGCGCTGATGAACGCCAACAGCCTCTTTTCCGCGACCTTTACCTCGGCGGACACGCCGCTTGCGCTGCTCAACCGCCTGACCGCCGCCAACCTCGCGCCGCTCATGCTGTTTTTGCCGCTGCTGGTGTGGCTGCTGCGTCCTTCCCGCTGCCGGCGGGTGGTGGCGGTGTTTGCCCGGCGGAGGGGGCAGCGGACTGAGGGGCTGGTGTGGGAGAGATAAGCAGACGGTCTGCCCGTTCGGGGCAGGCCGTTTTCTGTGCCGCAGACAAAAAAGACCTGCCCCGGACAAGCGGAGCAGGTCTTTTGCTCTGTGCAAAGCGGCAGCTTACTGCTGATAGCCGAGCGCACCGGCAGACTGCAGGGCGCGGTAGATCACGGGGACGATGATGACGGCCGCCGCCATCTCGATGCCGCCGTTGACGGTGATGAGGGTGGAGAGGATGGTCTTGAACAGCTCAAAGAACGCCTTGTAGCTCTCGATCATGCCGCCGAAGATCTGGATGGCGGAGAGGACGAGCACCGTGTTGGTCAGGGTGCCGGCCACGCCGGCCGCCATTGCCGCGGGAACGTCGCCAAACCGCTTGTGCAGCGCGGAGAAGGTCATCCCCGCCACGGCGCCGACAAAGATGCGGGGCAGCGTGGAAATCAGGGGGTTGGTGAACAGGATCCACGCGGGGTTGGTGAAGGCGCGCATCACGCAGGTGACACCCCAGACAAGGCCGAGCAGCGCGCCGGTCTTCCAGCCGAGGCAGACGGCGCCCAGGATGACGACGATGTGCAGCGTGGTGATCTCGATGAGGCCGTAGTTGATGTAGCCGGTGTAGGGCACGACGGTCATCATGAGGATGAGAGCGATAAAGACAGCAGTCAGGACGAGGTGCTTGGTATTTCTGGCCATATGGTTCCTCCGAAACTCAAATTTTGGGGGAGCGGCAAGGCCTGCTCCCAATGGAGAAACGGGGGTGGGTAATCAGGCCCCCAGGTGCGACAAAGAGAGGGTGGGGAACAAGGCCCTCTCCGGGGGAACAGGGGGTGGGGAATCAGGCCCCCTCACGCGATAAGGAGAAGGGGGGGAATTGGGCCTTCTCCTGCGGGGAAGTGGGGGTGGGGAATGAGGGCCCCCAAAGGGATCAGGGAGGGTGGGAATCAGGCCCTCCCGCGCGGGAATGGGGGGTGGGGAACAAAACCCCCTGGGCGGGTCGAACAAGGGGTGGGTAATCAGGCCCCTCTGCGGCGCGGCCGCGCAGCTTGGTGACCGCCAAGGCCGGTCAAATGTCTTCAATGCGCGGAAAACACCTGTTACTTTTATTATGAGACCAACTGTGGCAATTGTCAAGAGGTTTTGATGATTGACTTTACTTTTTTCCTGTGATACAATATTTGAATTCAACTTCAACGATCTTTCGCAAAATTTCCTTATTTTGAAAGGAGTGGAGCCATGACGCGGCAGGCGCCGGCGCGGGGACAGCTTTATTATGCGGGGCTGTGTCTGCTGCTTTGTCTCTTCTGGGGTGTCGGAAACCCGGTGATTAAGCTGGGCATCGTCAACACGCCTCCCTTTTTGTACCTTGCCATCCGCTATGCGCTGGCGGTGGGGCTGTTTTTACTGATCTTCGGCCGCCGCTGCTTTGAGGGGCTTCAGACGGCCCACCGGCCGACGCTGGCGCTCTCCTGCCTGACGATGGTCTACTCCTTCGCCTCCGCCAATCTGGGGCTCTTTCTCACCACCGCCACCAACGCCAGCTTTCTGATGGGGATGTCGGTGCTGTTCACCCCCTTTCTCCAGCCGCTGCTGGGCGGCGGGCGGTTCGACCGGCGGGCGCTGCTGCCCTTGCCGCTGACGGTGGCGGGGCTGTATCTGCTGTGCGGCATGACGGGGCTGCCGAGACTGGGCGCGGGCGAGTGGCTGGCGCTGTCCAGCTCGGTGGCGGGCGCGGCCTCGATGG
Organism: Clostridia bacterium; assembly: GCA_017396965.1. Taxonomy (GTDB): domain Bacteria; phylum Bacillota; class Clostridia; order Oscillospirales; family Feifaniaceae; genus Galloscillospira. Next base: position 2,429 of record JAFQKL010000339.1, on the reverse strand, counting down.
TGCTGAGTGCCAGGGTGCTGGGGGTGATGACCTCGGTGTCGCTGGCCTTTGTCCAGTCGGCGGCGGCGGGGGTGTGCTGCCTGGCGCTGTCGCTGCTGACCGAGGGGCTGCCGCAGTTTTCCGTGATGGCGCTGTCTGACTGGCTGGCAATCTGCTTTGTGGCGGTGTTCTGCACGGTGCTGGCCTGTCTGCTGCAGAACACGGCGCTGATGAATCTCGACACCTCCTATGTCGCCCTGCTGCAGTGCAGCGAGCCGGTGTTTTCGGCGGCGGCCTCCTTCCTGCTGCTGGGCGAGCGGCTGACCCTGCGCGGCTGGATCGGCGCTGCCCTGCTGCTGGCGGCGATGGTGATGGCCTCGCTGCGGCAGGATCGGGGGGAGGATTCCCCTTCTGTCCCCAGCGAACAAGCATAATGGCACCATTCCCAAACAGAGAACCCCCGCCGGTCGCACGAAAAAGCGGCCTCGGCGGGGGGATTTTTATTCTTCCGATCGGCAGGCACGGGCATATAACCGCAGGATTTGCAGAGCATCTGATCTTTGTGACGGAGTCAACCCGGAGAAGATCGCCGAAAGCGGCTCATATTGGTTTGCTGTTTGACCAAGCAGGAGATGATCGAGACTGATGTTCAGTGTCCGTCCCAGCTCAATCAGCGTATCGAGCGAGACACACTTTTCCCCGCGCTCCAGCATCTGATAAAAACGCAGACTGATTCCAACACGCTCCGCTGTCATCTCCTGTGTCATCCTCAACTCCGTACGTCGATCCCGCAACCGGGCGCCGAACAGCAGCAGTTGCTCACGCGTCATGCCAATCCCTCCTCACAGTTCGTATTCTACATCAACGGCCGGGAGAAGGATCCCGGCCGTTTTGGTTTTATTTCTCCCCGCCAAGGTACTTGAGAATGCCGTTTGTGATGCCTTCGGCCTCCTTGATGATGTAGCTTTCGGCGGCGAGGTTTTCGTATTCGTAGGGGTTGGTGATGAAGCCGAGCTCGACCAAAATCGAGGGGCAGTCGTAGACACGGCAGACGGCGAGGCCCTGGAAGGAGGCGCCGCGGTCCTGGGCGCCGGTGGCTTTGACCAGCTCCTCCTGGACCGAGGCGGCCAGCGGCGCGGAGAGGGGTTCGGAGTAGAGGGTCAGGGCGCCGAAGGTGTTGCCGATGTCGCCGGAGTAGTCAATCGAGTTGTGGTGCAGGGAGATGGCCATGATCGGGCGGGCGCTGCGGATGAGGGCGGCGCGCTCTGCGAGGCTGATGACGGTGTCGCCATCCTCCCGGGTCATGATGACGGCGGCGCCGAGGGCTTCCAGCTTATCGCGCAGCTTGAGGCCCACCCGCAGGCTGAGGTCGTCCTCCGTGTCACCCAGGGAGCCGAGGGGGCCGGTGGCGCCGGGGTCGCCGCCGCCGTGACCGGGGTCGAGCAGGATGGTCTTGCCGGCGAGGGGGAGGCTGCCCTCTTCCAGGGGGGAGGGGTTGCGGAATGCCAGCGTCAGCGTACCGGCCTCATAGGAGAGGGAGAAGCCATTCAGTGAGGCGCCGGGCTTGTAGGGGAAGGTATAGACCATATTCTCCCCCGAGCGGCGGCCGGTGGCGGTGAGGAAGAGGGGGTTGCGGGCGAGGAGGATGCGGTTTTGCGGGTCGGTGGTGCGGTAGAGGGTGATCTCAAAGGCATCCTCCAGCTGGCGGACGGTGTAGGCCGGGAAATATGGCAGCTTCCAGCGGATGGCGGTGGTGCGGGAGGTGGCGAAGCCGGTGGCGGTGGTGACGACGTTGGGCGGGAGAATCTCGCGGGAGGTGGTGACATTCTCCTTGAGCGTCCAGCCGCCGTAGCGCAGCTGATAGTAACTGTCGGTTTCCCAGATGACGTTGTCCTTCGCCCCCGTCGTCATGGCGGTCATGCGGTTGGCGGAGGAGCTGTTGGAGACGCGCATCACGGTGTAGTCGTTGGCGACGGTGGTCACCAGCTGACTGTCCTCCATATAGCAGAAGACCGAGGCGGGGGCCGACTGGGTGACGGTTTCGCCCTCGTAGACCAGGGTTTAGCTGGGGGTGCCGACGTTGATGAGGCCAAGCCCCGGTTGGGCGGTCATGGTGACGGCGGTCGCGTATTTGCGCGAGGCCACCTTGCCCTTGGTGGAGACAATGCCCTCCGGCTCCAGCTGGTAGGTGAGGCCGCCGAGCTTGGCGGTCACGGTGGCGCCGTCGGGGGCGATGCAGGTGAGGATGAACCGCTCGCCCGGGGCGTAGCGGGAGTTGGCGGTGGGGAAGAGGCTGCCCTTGACGAAGGCGGCGCCATTTAAGGCGTTGCCCGTGCCGCTGCGCCCTCCCCCGCCGGCGGTGCGCTTGTTGGTGACGGTGCGGGTGGTTCCCTTGTGTTCAAAGGTGAAGGTGTTGGTGCCGACCTTGAGCGGCTCAAAGAGGGCGAAGT
>JAFQKL010000338.1 GCA_017396965.1 Clostridia bacterium | reverse complement strand
GGGGCAAAGTCCTGCTCCATGATCACAGCTGCCGCCGTGCCAAATCCCAGCACGGCGTCCACAGCAACCCCCGCCTCGTGTGCCTTGCGGGCGCACATCAGCAGCGGCGCGCTGCCGACGCCGCCGCCCACCAACAAAATGGGGTCGCCGCTCTCGGGGACGGGGAAGCCCGCGTCGCCAAGGGGCCCGAGCAGGTCGAGAAACTCCCCGGCGTCCCGCTCACACAGCCAGCGGGAGCCGACACCCACCGCCTCAATGACGAGGCGCAGGCTGTCCTCCTCCACGTCGCAAAGGCTGATGGGACGGCGCAGCAGCATATCGTCGCCGCACTTGATGTGGACGAACTGCCCCGGTTTGGCAGCGGCGGCAATCCCGGGGGCACGAACCGTCAGATCCACCACGCCGGGACGCAGCTCCCGGCGGGTGAGGATGGGGCTAAGCTCAACAAGAGGGGGCATGGTTTCTCCTCCGTTTTTCTGAAAGATCTTGATCAAACTTCCGGTTTACAGCTTGGTGATGTCCACCAGCTCAAGCTCATCCACCTCAATATCCAGCTCCAGACAGCCGACAAAGGCTTCGAGGGTGTCGAGCGAGGTAAAGCAGGGGATCGAGCGCTCCACCGCCTTGCGGCGGATCTTGACGCTGTCGAGGGTCGGGGTGCGGCCCTTGGTGTCGGTGGAGAGGCAGTAGCTGATGCGGCCGCTGTCCAGCAGGTCGAGGATATCCGGCTTGTCGCTGCCGATCTTGCGGACGACGTTGGCGGCGATCATGTGCGAGTTGAGCAGCCGTGCGGTGCCGGGGGTGGCGTAGAGATCGTAGCCGAGAGCGGCGATCCGCTCGGCGATGGGCAGCAGCTCCTGCTTGTCGGCATCGCGGACGGTGAGCAGCACGCCGCCCTCGCCCTTGCGGTTTTTGTACCCGGCGGCGATGATGCCCTTGAGCAGGGCCTGACGGTAGTCGGTCGAAAGCCCCAGCACCTCGCCGGTCGACTTCATCTCCGGCCCCAGCTGGGTGTCGAGATCCTGCAGCTTTTCAAAGGAGAAGACCGGCACCTTGACGGCGTGGAACTGCCCCTCCGGGAAGAGGCCCGTGCCGTAGCCGAGATCGGCCAGCTTCTCTCCCAGCACGCAGCGGGTGGCAAGCTCCACCATCGGCACGCCCGTCACCTTGCTGATGTAGGGCACCGTGCGCGAGGAGCGGGGGTTGACCTCGATGATGTAGACCTGATCGTTGTAGACGACAAACTGGATGTTGACCAGACCCACCACCTTCAGCTCTCTGGCGATGGCTCTTGTGTACTGCACCATGGTCAGCTTGGTGCGTCCCGAAATGGTGCGGGTGGGGTAGACCGAGATCGAGTCGCCCGAGTGGATGCCGGCGCGCTCCACGTGCTCCATGATGCCGGGGATGAGGATGTCCTCCCCGTCACAGATGGCATCCACCTCCACCTCCTTGCCCATCAGGTACTTGTCCACCAGAATGGGATGCTCCTGCACGGTGCGGTTGACGATCTCCATATACTCGATGATGTCCTTGTCGTTGAAGGCGATTGCCATACCCTGACCGCCCAGCACATAGGAGGGGCGCACCAGCACGGGGTAGCCGAGGCGGTTGGCGGCCTCCAGGGCCTCCTCGGCGGTGAAGACGGTGTCGCCCTCGGGACGGGGGATCTGACACTTGGTGAGCAGCTCGTCAAACCGCTCTCTGTCCTCGGCGGCGTCGATGCTGTCGGCACTGGTGCCGAGGATCTCCACCCCCATGTCGGCGAGATACCCCGCCAGCTTGATGGCGGTCTGACCGCCGAACTGGACGATGGCCTTGGTGGCGCCCTCCGCCTCGACAATGGCCTTGACATCCTCCCTGGTCAGCGGCTCGAAATAGAGGCGGTCGGCGGTGTCAAAGTCGGTGGAGACGGTCTCGGGGTTGTTGTTGACGATGATGGTCTGATAGCCGCACTTTCTGGCCGCCCAGACGCAGTGAACCGAGCAGTAGTCAAACTCAATGCCCTGGCCGATGCGGATGGGGCCGGAGCCGAACACCAGCACCTTCTCACCCTCAATCGGCTCCACCTCGCACTCCTCGTCCCAGGAGGAATAGAAGTAGGGGGTGGCGGCGTCAAACTCGCCAGCGCAGGTGTCCACCATCTTGAAGGAGGCGCGGCGGGTGGGGGAGACGGGGTGGCCGGAGAGGCGCTCGATCACGCTGTCGGGGAAGGAGAGGGTCTTGGCTCTGTGGTAAAGCTCCTCCGAAACGGGGCCTGCCGCGATCTCGTTTTCCAGATCAATGAGACCTTTCAGCTTGCCGAGGAACCAGCGGTCGATTTTGGTCAGCTCGAAGATACGATCCACCGAAACCCCGCGGCGCATCAGCTCGCCGACGGCGAAGATGCGGCGGTCGTCAACGGCGGCCAGCACCTCCAGCAGCTGCGTCTCGTCCATCGGCCCCAGCTCCTTTAAGAAGAGCCGGTCACAGCCGATCTCCGCCGAGCGGATCGACTTCATCAGCGCCGCCTCAAACGAAGGGGCAATCGCCATCACCTCGCCGGTGGCCTTCATCTGGGTGCCGAGGCGC
>JAFQKL010000337.1 GCA_017396965.1 Clostridia bacterium | reverse complement strand
TTCCGGCTCCCGCTCCCCCGTCAGATAAAACAGGATCGTCGCAGTTGCCTTCAGCTTTTAAATCTCATCAGAGAACGAATTAACATTCTCTTGACAAGGGTCCTTTTCGCTTCTCAGTGTTGTTCGATTTTCAAGGTCCGTCGCCGCTTCGTTTTCGCTTCCGTGAAGCAGCTTATTTAGGATACACCATCTTGTCCGTTTTGTCAACCCCTTTTTTCAACTTTATTTCAAAAGTTTTTTCGGTGTTGTTCGGAACAGGATGTCCCGCGCCGGCCGGCGTTTTGTGTCGTCCGCTGCGGGATTTTTATGATACACCATGTGTCCACAAAAGTCAACCCCTTTTTTCAAAAAAATTCGACCGGATTTTTCGCTGTTCTTGACAGAGCGTTCTTTGTCCGTGTAGAATGGTGGACACAGGATTCCCAAACCACACGGTAACAGGAGCAAGAGTATGAAGAAAAAAACTCTGATTAAACTGACCGCCTGGCTGCTGGCCATCGGCATCAGCATTCTGGCGGTGGTGCTTTATTTTTCGGTCAGCGGGCTGGACGGCGGCCTGGCCACTCAGCTGGAGAAGGGCGAGCTTCTGCTGGCGGAGGGGGATTACGAGGGGGCCGTGAAGCATTTTCTCAAGGCGGCGGACATCGCCCCGAGCAGCCCGGTGGGGTATCTCAAGGCGGCGCAGACCTATGTGGCCATGGAGGATCCCGATTCGGCCATCGCGCTGATGGAGGAGTACATCGCCACCCGGCCGCGTTCGGTGGAGAGCTTTGATTATCTGCTGGCCCTTTATGAGACGGTGGGAACGCCGCTGCCCAAGCAGCTGGAGGTGCTCACAGCCGCGGCCGAGCTCTTCCCCTCCGGCTCCTTTGCCGAACGGGCGGGAGCGGTGAAGCTCAAGCTGGCGGTGGTGGAAGACCCCATCCCCGATCCCCTGCCCGGCAGCTATGAGGACGCGCTGACCGTGACCATCTCCAATCTGGCGGAGGGCGATGTTGTCTACTACACGACAAACGGAGACGAGCCGAATCAAAGCGCTACCTTATATGACAGAGAAAAAGGCATTTCGGTGAAGAAGGGGCGCACCCAGCTGATGCTGATCCGCTACGACGCGGAAGGGCGGATGAGCGGCGTGGTGTCTGCGCTGTACGCGGTCGGCGAGGGGCTGACGGCGGAGCAGCTGATGGCCTACACCTCGAGCAGCCCCAACCTGGCCACCGGCGGCAACGCCATCTTCGGCGGGACTGACAGCTATTTTGCCAACGCCAACGACAGCGGCAGGCTGTACAGTGCCGCCTCGGGGCTGGTAAGTGAAGATCGGGTTTCATACCTGAATCTGGCAAACGGCTATCTGTATTATGTCAATTCCTCCGACAGCGGCCGCATCTACCGCATCAAGCCGGACGGCAGCGGGCGGGAGCGGATCTCCGAGCGGTCGGTCGGCTCTCTGCTGACGGCGGGGGATCGGATGTTCTTCCAGAACAAGGAAGACGGCGCCCTGTACTCCGCGACGCTGGCGGGCAGCTCGCGGCAGCGGATTACGGGGGATCTGGTGTCGGCGTTCACGGTGCATGAGGGCGTGATCTACTATCGCAACGACAGTGAGGGCGGCGCCCTGTGGCGCTGCTCGATTGACGGGTTTGACGCCCAGGAGCTGGTGGATTCGGCGGTGCTCTGCCCGGCGGTATCTTCCGGTTATGTTTACTATATTGACGCCGGCGGGGACGGCAGCATCTGGAAGGTGCTGATCACCGGCGGTGAGCCGGTGCGGGTGACCTCGGGGCCGGCGAAGGAGTTTGTGCTGTCCGGCGGGAACCTCTATTACCGCGGCGAGGACGGTCTGTTCCGCTGCCCGGCGGCGGGCGGCTCGTCCACGCGGCTGAGCTCGGGCGACGGGGCGCGGCTGTCGGTGATCGGGTCCACCGTGTATTTCATTGACTACAGCAACGGCTCCAAAATGACCTCCATGACCACCTCGGGCGAGGGGAAGAGCGTGGTGAAGACGGCGAAGGACGTGCCGGTGGAGCCGACCGGGCCGGTGGGGCCGGAGGATCCGCGTCTGCCGGAGGGGCTTGGGGAGCCGATGGGGCCGCTGGAGGTGTTGGGGCCGGATGCGGTTGATCCGATCGGTTGACGGATTGTCTGTGCATTGTCATACCGTTGCAAAACGGCGGGTCGCCTTCGGGCGGCCCGCCCTGCTTTTCCGCCTTTTGTCTGCGCGCCGCGCCACCTTCGCAACCGTCGCTCCGGGAGGGGATTTCGTCGCTCCCCTTGACGGGAGGCGGTCTGAGCCGCTATGATAAGGGAAGAATGACTTTGGGGGCGTGAACGGAATGTCGGATGCGATGCTGGGGCCGCTTGGCAGCGGCCGGGGGGTTCATACCGTGCTGGCGGTGGGACAGTGCGATTCCACCAACACGCTGGCGCGGCAGCTGGCGGCCTCGGGGCAGCCCTGCGGCACGCTGGTGACGGCAGAGCGGCAGACGGCAGGGCGGGGGCGCAACGGACGGGCGTTTGTCTCGGAAGAGGGCGGACTTTACGCCTCACTGCTGCTGCGCCCGCAGGGACCGGTGGAGGATCGGCTGTTCGCCTCCTCGCTGGCGGGGCTGGCC
>JAFQKL010000336.1 GCA_017396965.1 Clostridia bacterium | reverse complement strand
GGGCCGGCTCGGGAGCGCCGGCGCTTGCCATCAGGCGTTCGATCTCCTCCTGGCTGAGCTTGGCGCCCGAGTCCGCCGCCGGCGCGGGGGCCGGGGCCGGGGCGGGAGCGGGGGCCGGCTCCTCGTAGTCCTCATCGCCGAGGCCGAGGCCGTGGAGCAGCTCCTTGGCCAGCTCGACGCTCATGACGTTCATAAACTCACTTTCGAGGGCGTTTTCAATCTTTAAGGAGAAGCGCACCACCACCAGAGTGTCCGCCCCGGCGGGGAGGTGGTTGGCTTTGAAGTTCTCCAGGTCTTCCAGCTCAAAGGGCTGGGGGGTGGAGATGTTGACGGGGAAGCCCAGGAAGTCGGACATGGCGGTGGAGGCCGCGCCCATCATCTGGTTCATAACCTCACAGACCGCGCTGATGGTGAGGTCGTTGAGCTCAAACTCCTCCTCGTCCATCTCGGTGCCCATGAGGATGTCGACAATGACCTTAATGTCACTTCTTCTCAGCAGCATGATGTTGCTGCCTGCCAGACCCTCGACGTATTTGATCTCGACGCCCATGGCAGGCTCCAGATTCCCCAGCTCAAACTCGTCGATCCCCACCACTGTGACCTTGGGGGTGGTGATGTCCACACGGTGGTCCAGCATATTGGATACCGCGGTGGCAGAGGAGCCAAGGCTGATGTTCATCATCTCGCCAAGGGCGTCTATGTCCATCGCGCTGAACAGCTCTTTGTTCATCCTGCTTACTCGCTCCTTTGCTCGGCCTGATAGCATACCTCGTCTATCTTGACAGCCATATTTTTCTTATGCGTTCCTATCCGGCCGGTAAACCAGTGATATCCGCCGATGCCAAGGTAAACAGGGGACTCCTTGGGTCGGCCCAGGTCGATCACATCGCCCACGCTCAGATGGTAGATGTCGCTTAACGAAAGCTGGGTGTTTCCAAGCTCCGCCACGATCTCGAGCGTCGAGTCGCGCAGGGAGTCGAAGATCTCTTCCGATTTGTCTTCGCTGGCGGCCCTGCGGATGGGGTTCTCGCGGGAGATCTCGGTGAAGACGTTGGTGAGCATACTGCCCGAAAGGCAGATCGAGAACCGTCCCGAGCAGTTGGGAAACTGCATTCTCATATCGACAATGACCACGATCTCGTCGAGGCCGATCAGCTGGGTTAAGGTGGGGTTGACCTCGGTCTTGAGGTAGTCAAACCCGATGCTGATGTAGTTCTCCCAGCTGCCGCTCATCACCGCAACCATGTCCTTGACCATGTTTTCGTAGAGACGGAGCTCTAAGTCGGTGTAGGTGTATTCCATGAGCGACTCATCCACCGCACCCTCACCGCCCATCATGCGGTCCATCATGCTTAGGGACATCTGGTTTGAGAGGTAGATCATCACCGGCTCCTCCTCCGCCTTGCCCTTGACGCTGGCCTGCACCAGCCCCAGCACGTCGCCTTCGGTGAGGGCGTTGGAGAACTCGTAGTATCGCTGCTCCTCGATGCTTTCCACCGTGATCTCGCAGTTGGTGTGAAGCAGGGCGTTGAGGCGGGTGTTGATGACCCTCGTATAGTTCTCGTAGATGCCGTTGAGCATCTTGATGCGATCTTTCGTAAACTTTTTGGGACTGGAAAAGTCGTACTTTCGGTACTTCTTCTCCGGCTCCATACTCGCGGAGTCCATGCTTTTGTCCCCGCTGTTAATTGACGCGAGCAACGCATCAATCTGGCTTTGGGATAAGACTTCAGACATAGGCTGTCAGCACATCCTGCCGCTTTCCGAAGCGCCGGGGCCGGTGGGGCTTTGGCGCTTTGGTCAACAGGCGTCTCCTTTCCCGGCAGACTGTCAGGGCTGCCGTTTTGGGATCAGTGGAGCCTTCGGCTCCGGGGGGGAAACAGGATCAGGAGGAGGACTCGCTGCCTGTGTCGGTCGTGGGGGCGGGTGCAGGGGTGGGGGCAGGTGCGGGGTTTTGGGCCTGTTCCAGGGTGGCCGCGTAGGGGTCTTCGGTGGTGGCGAAGCCTTCGGTGGTGTAGGTCTGCATGGTACCGGCCAGCTCCGCCGCGATATTTCTGCCGCTGATGATCATCTCCACGCGGCGGTTTTTCATCTTGTTCTCCTCGCCGATGTTACTGGCCACCGGCCGCCACTGGCCGACACCGACCGACAGCAGACGGGCGGGGTCCACCTCGCTGTTTTGCTGCACATAGATCAGCACATTGGTGGCGCGCTGGCTGGAGAGGGTGCGGTCCACCTCCACGACGTTGGGGTCGTTGTCGCGGGCCTGGGCGGTGTGGCCCAGGATCTGGATCTCGTGGATCGAGTGGGCGGTATCGGTGAGCATGGCGCTGATGGCATCGAGGATGGGGTAGCTCTCGGGGCGCAGCACGGCGGAGTCTCCGCCGAAGAAGACGGCGTCGTTAAAGGAGATGTACACCACGCCGTCGCCCTGGGTGACCGAGATGTCACTCTGCGCGCCCTCCTGGGCGACGAAGCTCTGCAGGGCCTGGAAGAGGGTTTCCATCTGCTGCTCCACCTGCTCCTGTGCCTCGCCGGGGGTCATGTAGCCACCGGTGCTGGCGCCGGGGTCGGCGGAGGGGCCCTGGTTGCCCTCGGTGGCATGGGTTTCAGGCACCGCGGAGGGGTTGAAGCTCATGACGATGGCCTTCCAGTTCTCTTCACTGATGGTACTCATCGAATAGAGCAGCACGAAGAAGCAGAGCAGGAGGGTGACCATGTCGCCGTAGGTGTCCATCCAGTTGGCACCGCCGCCGCCGCCCTTCTTTTTCATTTTCACGGGGACTTCCTCCTTTTTGGAAACAGGCCGTTGTCAGGGCCGGACGTTGTCAAAACGGGGCACGCGGGGGTGGGCGGATTACTCCTCCTCGCCCTTCTTGCCCTTCTTACCCTTGCCGCCGCCGCCGCCTTCGCCGCCTTCGCCGTCGTCATCGCTGCGGCGCTTCTGGTCCATATAAGTCAGGAGACGTTCGCGCAGGAACTTGGGGTTTTCGCCCGACTGGATGCTCATGATGCCCTCGACGATGATCATCTTGCACAGCACCTCTTCCGAGTCGTGGGTGCGCAGGATGTTGGCGATGGGGGAGAAGATCATGTGGGCCAGGATACAGCCGTAGAGGGTGGTGATGAGGGCGGTACCCATGTCGGAACCGAGGTTGCTGGCGCCGCCGGCGTCCAGCGTCATGCCCTTTAACATATTGATGAGGCCGACCAGGGTGCCGATCATACCGAAGGCGGGGGCGACGGCGGAGCCCTTGTCATACATCGCCGCCGCGTCCTCGTGGCGGGCGGACATACACTCGATGTCGTTTTCCAAAATGGCGCGCACCTTGTCGGGGTCGTAGGCGTCGACGATGAGCATGATGGCCTGCTTGAAGAAGGGGTCCTCCTGCTCGTTGGCCTTTTCCTCGAGGGAGAGCAGGCCGTTTTTACGGGCGATCTGGGCGAGCTCGACCAGCTGGTCTATGTAGAAGATGGGGTCGAACTGGTTGCTCTTTAAGATGTTTTTGAAGTGGGAGGGGATCTTCTTTAACATATCGAGCGGGAAGGAGGCGATGACGATGAAGATGGTACAGCCGATGGTGATGAAGATGGACGCAGGGTCGAAAAAGTTGATGAGGTTCTTGATCGTGATGGTGATGGGCGGGGATGCCGCGAAATCGATCTTGGACACCATACCCACAAGGCAGACCACAAAGGCGCCGACTACGCCGATCAGATAGGTGATATTCATGGCTGTGTTTTCAAACTCCCTTCAGCCGGTCAGTCGCCCGTGGCCGCCCCGGCAGGTTGCTCTTTCATTTTGGGACTGAGGATCCGTTTTGGATCGTTTTGTTTCGCTCCGGCTTGTTCCGATCGGCGCTTGACCGCGATCGGGGCTTCGGTGCAGACGGCGGAGGGCTCGGGGGCTGCCGTGTGC
>JAFQKL010000335.1 GCA_017396965.1 Clostridia bacterium | reverse complement strand
GCTGTTGACCTCGATGAGCACGCCCACGTTGCCCTCGACAACGGCGGCGACGATGCCCTCGGCGGCGATTCTGCCGGCCTTCTTGGCGGCAGCGGCCAGGCCCTTTTCGCGCAGGTACTCAATCGCCTTCTCGATATCGCCGTTGCTCTCGGTCAGAGCCTTTTTGCAGTCCATCATTCCGCAGCCGGTCTTCTCTCTCAGGGCCGCAACATCTTTTGCAGTAAATGCCATGGTGGAAATCCTCCTAAAGATTAGTTTGTTTTTCTCTTTGTTGAGCAGGAGTCCAAAACCGTTTCCGGCAGGCTCCTTCACGTTTTAAAGTGGGGGCGGCACCTTCCCAAAGCGCCGTTTTTACGCGCAAAATGCCCGTTCCCCGGGCATTTTGCGAACGAGGGAAATGCCCTCGATGGTTCTTGGCTTTGTCGGCAGGGGCGGCTGTTGCGGCGTACACGCCCACGGCTTCAAGGAAACCGGCTGTGCAGCCGGGTTTCTTCTCAGGGGGGGCAGAGTCATACCATAACTCACAAACTCACAGCCTCGCCGCCGCTGCGGGGCAACCGGTTCTTACAGGCCGGCTTCCTCCGCCTCGGCATCCTCTTCCAGCTCGAACTGCTCGCCCTGCTTGCCTTCGAGGACGGCGTCGGCCATGATGCCGGAGATCAGCTTGACAGCGCGGATGGCGTCGTCGTTGCCGGGGATGACGTAGTCGATCTCATCGGGATCGCAGTTGGTGTCGACAATGGCGACGATCGGGATGCCCAGGTTGCGGGCCTCGGCGATGGCGATGCGCTCCTTGCGGGGGTCGACGACGAAGAGGGCGGAGGGCAGACGGCCCATATCCTTGATGCCGCCGAGGAACTTCTCCAGCTTCTCGATCTCGCCGGTCAGCTTGGTGACTTCCTTCTTGGGCAGAACATCAAAGGTGCCATCCTCTTCCATCTTGCGCAGCTGGGCAAGACGGTCGATGCGGCGGCGGATGGTCTTGAAGTTGGTGAGCATACCGCCCAGCCAGCGGGCGTTGACATAGTACATGCCGCAGCGCTCGGCCTCGTCACGGATGGAGTCGGCAGCCTGCTTCTTGGTGCCGACAAACAGGATGGCGCCGCCCTCGGCGGAGACATCACGGACGAAATTGTAGGCCTCTTCGATCTTCTTCACGGTCTTCTGCAGGTCAATGATATAGATACCATTGCGCTCGGTGAAGATATAGGGGGCCATCTTGGGGTTCCAGCGACGGGTCTGGTGGCCGAAGTGGACACCGGATTCCAGCAGCTGCTTCATGGAAACGACAGACATGGGATAATCCTCCTTTTGGTTATTCCTCCACTGCAGGGGACCCGCGAGCCAACCGGTGACCGGCACCAAGGGCACGGCAGCCTGCAGTGTGCGAAATAGTATAGCTGAAACAGTATAGCACAGGTAGGGAGAAATTGCAAGAGATTTCGGTGAGAAAACTCCAATTCCGGGCGGAAAATTCAGAAATCAGAACCTCCGCAGCCGTCTTTCCCCTCGTTTTCGCGTTACGCCTTGCCGGCGCAGCCGAGGACGTTTCTCATCTTGTGGGCCACCACCTCGCGGATGGCGTCGCGCGCGGGGGTGAGGTACTGGCGGGGGTCGAAGTGCTCGGGGTGCTCGACCAGGTGACGGCGCACCGAGGCGGTCATGGCGAGGCGGAGGTCGGAGTCGATGTTGATCTTGCAGACAGCCAGCTCCGCGGCGCGGCGCAGCATCTCCTCCGGCACGCCGATGGCGCCGGGCATCTGACCGCCGTACTGGTTGACGATGGCGACATAGTCCTGCATCACCGAGGAGGCGCCGTGCAGGACGATGGGGAAGCCGGGCAGGCGGCGGCCGATCTCCTCCAAAATGTCAAAGCGCAGCTGGGGCTTGGTGCCGGGCTTGAACTTGTAGGCGCCGTGGCTGGTGCCGATGGCGATGGCGAGAGAGTCGACCCCGGTGCGGGTGACGAACTCCTCGACCTGGGCGGGGTCTGTGTAAGAAGAATCGGCGGCGGAGACGTTGACATCGTCCTCCACGCCGGCGAGACGGCCCAGCTCGCCTTCGACGACGACGCCCTTGCTGTGGGCATAGTCAACCACCTCTTTGGTGAGGGCGATGTTCTCCTCAAAGGAGTACTTGGAACCGTCGATCATCACGGAGGTGAAGCCGCCGTCGATGCAGGATTTGCAGATCTCAAAGCTGTCACCGTGGTCGAGGTGGAGGCAGATGGGGAGTCCCGTGTCCTCCACGGCGGCTTCCACCAGCTTCATCAGGTAGGTGTGCTTGGCGTATCTGCGGGCGCCGGCGGAGACCTGGAGGATGAGCGGCGCCTTTTCAGCGGCTGCGGCCTCGGTGATGCCCTGGATGATCTCCATATTGTTGACATTGAAAGCGCCGACGGCGTAACCGCCCTCGTAGGCTTTCTTGAACATCTCGGTAGAAGTGACGAGCGGCATGATGGTGTTCTCCTTTCGGGATGGGTTTGGTTTTATTATACCTGTTTTTCGGGCGGGCTTCAACCTCGTTTTGTAAAAAACAGCGGGTTTTTTCGCAGCGCCAGGGACCTGCATCCCCGGCGGGCGGGCTGCATATCATGGCAGGTATGCCGTCCAAATCACAAGGAAAGGAGACTGAGTATGGATCGGAATCTGCCCCGCCCGGAGCGCGGGGATATTGATGATTTTATCTTTGCCGACTGTGAGCCCACCGTCAGCGGACGTTAGCGGCGGATGTCGCGGGCTTTCTGTTATTTGCCCTTGCGGGGGGTACACTACGGAAAAAGCTGTGAGCGGAGGGTGTGTGATGTTTTCCATTGAATGGCACGGGGACGGCGGCCGGGCGGCCGTCTTCCTCGAGCGGCTGCGGCAGGCGGGGGTGGCGGAGCCGCGGGAGGGGGCGGCGCTGGTGGTGCTGTCGGGCGGACGGTGCTGCGGGCCGCTTTCGGCGGACAGCCGCATGATTGTCTTTGAGGGGGCGGACGCGGCGGCGCGGCAGACGGCGGCTGCGGCGGCGCTGCCCGCCGTCTCGGTGGGGCTGACCGGCAGCGACGGGGTGACCTACTCTTCCATGGGGTCGGACGCCTGTCTGGTGGCGGTGGAGCGCTCCTTTCTCAGCCTCACGGGGCTGACGGTGGAGGAACAGGAAATCGCCCTCCCCTGCCCCGGCGGAGACACGGCGCTGCTGCTGCGGGTGGCGGCGGCGCTGGCGCTGGGGGTGCCGGCGGCTCAGCTTTGGTCGTTTGTCTGTTGACGGCGCTTTCGCAGCCGGTGCAGGAGGCAGAGCAGGGCAAGGCCGGCGGCGAAGCCGGCGGTGTCCAGCCAGACGTCGAGGACACTGGAGGTGCGGCCGGTGAAGCGCTGCACCGTCTCGTCAAGCAGGGCGGTGAGGATGCCGAGCAGGAGGGCGGTCGGCAGGCGCTGTTTGTGCCGGTCGGCCGCGAGCAGGGTGCCGAGGACAAGGGCCAACAGGGCATACTCCGAGAAGTGGGTCAGCTTGCGCAGACTGTAGCCGGAACGGCGGGCAAGCGCAGCGTCGGCCTGCTCGAGCGGGAGAAGGTCTTCGGCTGCCGACTGGACGGCATCGGTCAGCTGCCAGGACAGCGAGGGCGGCAGCAGGGAGTTGCCGAAGATGAAGAGAAGCAGCAGGGCGAGCAGGGCCAGGAGGACGAGGCGGCGGCGTTTTTCTGTTTTCTCGTGACACTGCATCCTTTGGACACCTCCCCGGGTCACAAGCCAAAACCGCGCCGGTCCCTGTTCGGGGGTTGTCCGGCGCGGTTGTCGAGTTTTAGGATCGGATTTCGCTTTCGGGCGTCGGGGTCAGCGCGCCGGGCGATTGGCTTTGGCGGAGACGGTGTAGGCGCGCAGGCGGATGACGGCGACGCGCTCCGTCTGCTCCGGCGTGAAGCAGTCCTCCCGGCCGGTCTGGTGGCGCATCAGCAGGGTGAGGCCCTCGGCCTTCTCGGCCGCGTCCTCCACGAGGACGGCTTCCCCTTCCACCATGACGCTCTCATAATAATAGCCGTACTGGCAGGCGGTCTCCCCTTCTTTGATCGCGTGGGAGGTGTCAAAGCAGGCGGCGACACGGCTGTTTTTCCGCAGCAGGTCGAGCTTGCGACCCTCCTTCGCACTGTGGAAGTAGAACACCGGGCCGTCCTCCCGCCAGACATAGCCGAAGTTGAGCGGCAGGACATAGGGATAGGGCTCATCTGCGATCGCCAGATGGCAGACCTGGCAGCGCTTCAGAATCGCCTCGATCTCCGCCCGCTGCGTGATTGCGCGGTCGCCGCGGCGCATGGGATGGCCCATCACACCGGCACCCCGCAGGGATGCACCGGGGTGAGATCGGCCTCGCGGTCGCGGGTGACGATGTCGTAGAAGCGGTAGCCGCCGGCGAGGTTGTAGCAGTCAAAGCCGTGCTGGCTGAGCATCCGGCAGGCGACATAGCTGCGCAGACCGCTCTGGCAGTGGACATAGAGGGTCTTGCCCTTCGGCAGCTCGTCGATACGGCCGCGGAGGGAGTCGACCGGGATGTGGAGGGCACCCTCGATGTGGCCGCGGGCGAATTCGCCATCGGTGCGGACATCGAGCACCACCACGTCCTCAGGGCGGTTCACCATGTCGTGCCAGTGATTTTGCTTGACAAGGCCGTCTCGGATGTTTTGAATCATAAAGCCCGCCATATTGACCGGGTCCTTGGCGGAGGAGAAGGGCGGCGCGTAGCAGAGTTCGAGCTCGGCGAGGTCTTCGGCGGTCATGCCGGCGCGGATGGCGGCGGCGAGGACATCGCAGCGCTTGTCCACCCCGTCAAAGCCGACGATCTGGGCGCCGAGGATCTTGCCGTCTTCGGTGTTGAAGAGGACCTTGATGCTCATGTTGGTGGCGCCGGGATAGTAGGTGGCGTGGGAGGGGGAGTAGAGGAAGACCTTGTCGCAGGGGATGCCGGCCTGTTTGGCGGCGGCTTCGGAGAGGCCGGTGCCGGCGGCGGTCATGTCAAAGATCTTGACGATCGAGCTGCCCTGAGAGCCGTCGAAAACGCTGTCAAGACCACAGATGTTGTCGGCGGCGATGCGGCCCTGCTTGTTGGCGGGGCCGGCAAGCGGCAGGAGGGCGGGCTTGCCGCTGACCAGGTGGCGGACCTGCACCGCGTCGCCCACGGCGTAGACATCGGGGGCGGAGGTGCGCATATGGTCGTCGACGACGATCGCGCCGCGCACGCCCAGCTCGAGGCCGGCCTCTTTTGCCAGCGTTGTCTCCGGCGTGACGCCGACCGCCATGATGACAGCGTCGCAGGCCAGCTTTTCGCCGCCCTTCAGGTGGACGGTGAGGCGGCCGTCCTCACGGGAGAAGCCCTCGGCGGCGGTGCTGCGGCGGAGCGCGATGCCCTTGGTGCGCAGGTACGCGTGAACCTCACAGGCCATGTCGTAGTCAAAGGAGGCGATGACGTGGTCGGCCATCTCAAGCATGGTGACGGCGATGCCCATCCGGCGCAGGTTCTCGGCCATCTCGAGGCCGATGTAGCCGCCGCCGACGACGACAACGTGCTCGGGGGTGCGGCCGGTGACGAAGCTGCGCAGGGTGAAGGTGTCCTCCACGGTGCGCAGGGTGTAGATATCGGGGTCATCCATACCGGGCAGGGGCGGACGGGTGGGGCGGGCGCCGGGGGAGAGGATGAGCTTGTCATAGCACTCGGTGTAGGTCTCGCCGGTGGCGAGATTTTTGATCGTGACTTCCTTCTTCTCCGTGTCGATGGCGACAGCCTCGTTTCTGACGCGGACATCGACATTGAACCGGGCGCGGAAGCTCTCAGGAGTCTGCAGGGTGAGCTTCTTCTCCTCGGTGATCTCGCCGCCCACATAGTAGGGCAGGCCGCAGTTGGCGTAAGACACATAGCCGCTGCGCTCGAGCATGATGATCTCGGCCGTTTCATCCAGACGGCGGATACGGGCCGCCGCCGAGGCGCCGCCGGCCACGCCGCCGACGATGACGATCTTATTCATAAGAGGACCTCCTGGCTCATGATGATGTGACCCCTTCTGTCGGGTCTATGTTTCCGCTCTCAGTATAGCACAACGCGGTGCGAAGTTCAACCGGATGTCAGCAAATGATTTCCAGCGTCAGGGCCTCAGACCTCCATTTCGTCGAGCAGGCGGCGCAGCTGCTCCGCCTCGGCGCGGGTGAGGTCGGCCTCTTTGAGGAAGGCGGCGAGCATCTCCCCCGCGTCGCCCTTGTAGACGCGGCAGAGCAGATTTTGGCGCTCCTCCCTGGCCCAGTCCTCGCGGCGGACGGCGGCACTGTACGGCCGTTTGACACTGCGGTCGATATGGATCAGCCCTTTGGCGGCCATGCGGGTGAGGTAGGTGTGGACGGTGTTCTTGCTCCAGTCCTGCACCGGCTGCAGGGCTTCGGTCAGCTCCTTTAAGTGAAACCGGTCACCCGACCACAGAACCTCCATCACGCTCCATTCCGCGGGGGTCAGCTTCATGGCTCTCGCCTCCTACATATGTCATATTTCTATGATACCCCACCTCCTGCCATTTGTCAAGGAGGGCTGGCGGGGAGGGTGCAAAAAAGGCCCCGGGCGGGGCCTTTTTTGCAGTCAGTTGACGTATTCGAACTCGAGGTCGTAGATGACGACGGTGTCCCCCTCCTGCACACCCTTGGCGCGGAGCAGGTCATAAACACCGTTGGTGTAGAGCACGCGGTGCATATACTGCAGCGATTCATAATCGTCAAAGTTGACGTTGCCGAGCAGCTGCAGCAGCCACTCGCCCTCGACGACGAACTTCTCGTTCTCGCGGCGGACGGTGGTGGTGCGGTCACCGGCAGTCGCGGCGGAGGCGACATCGAGCGAGGTTTCGCTCTCGTAGACAAGGATGGGCGGCAGCTCGCGCAGCTGCTCCCAGATGAGGTGGAGCAGCTCCTTGACCCCGGTGCGGGTGGCGCCGGAGATCTCGCAGTAGGGGCAGCCCAGCTCGGCGGCGCGGTCGGCGAGGCGATCGGCCAGGGTGCGGTCTTCGATGAGGTCGGACTTGCTGCCGACGATGATCTGCGGCCGGCCGGCCAGCTCCGGCGAGAAGGCGCGCAGCTCTTCGTTGATGATCGCCAGATCCTCCACCGGGTCACGCCCCTCACTGCCCGAGACGTCCACCAGATGCACCAGCAACCGGCAGCGCTCGACATGGCGCAAAAAGGCATGGCCGAGGCCAACCCCTTCGCTGGCCCCTTCGATGAGGCCGGGGATGTCGGCCATGACATAGGAGACCCCCTCATCCACCCGCACGACGCCGAGCTGCGGCGTCAGGGTGGTGACGTGGTAGTTGGCCACCTTGGGGCGGGCGGCGGAGACCACCGAGAGGAGGGTGGATTTGCCGACGTT
>JAFQKL010000334.1 GCA_017396965.1 Clostridia bacterium | reverse complement strand
CTGCACAGCGGCTCCTGCGGCAAGCAGTCCCGCGAGCAGGCGCTCGAGCTGGCGGTGGACACCCTCTCCCGCGCCCGGACTGCGCTGGATGAGGCGGGGTTTGCCCACATCGTCCTCTGTCCTGAGGTGATGGGCAAGATCAACCAGCTCGGCACCTTAGAGGAGGTGCTGACCCTCTGCGAGATCGACCCCCGCAACCTCCCCTGCATTGACTTCGGCCACCTAAACGCCCGCACCGGGGGCGCCCTCACCGGACGTGAGGCATATGCCGCGGTGCTGGATCAGGTGACGGCCCGCCTCGGCCCCGAGCGGGGGCAGAGCTTCCACAGCCATTTCTCGATGATTGAATACACCGCGGGCGGCGAAAAGCGCCACCTCACCTTTGAAGACGGCGGCGCCTTCGGGCCTGATTTTCACCCGCTGGCGGAGCTGATCGCCGAGCGGGGGCTCGCGCCCACCGTCATCTGCGAGTCGGCCGGCACCCAGGAGATCGACGCCTGCGCCATGCGCGACCAGGTGCGGGCGGCGATGGGGCTTTAGCGTCTTTGGCGGCGGGGCAAGTCCGGCGGGAGCATCTGTCCTGCGCGGGGCCGGTTCCCCGCACAGACTGCCCGTCGCCCGTCCGCCCGCCCTTTCGGACCCCGTACCCCCTGAAGTCTCACCAATGAAAACCACACCCCTGCCCATATTTCACCCGACACCAAAGGAGGACAACCCCCATGACCAACACCCGCATCCAACGCTTCCAGGAGGGCCTCACCACCGACGCCGCCATCGTCACCTCCAACTTAAACCGCTTCTACCTCACCGGCTTCCCCGGCACCGCCGGCGTGCTGCTGGTCACCAAAGACAAGGTCTGGTTCCTGGCCGACAACCGCTACTACGAGGCGATGACCATCAAGGTCCCCTATGTCGAGCCGGTGCTGGTCGAGGGCAGCGAGGGCTACTATGAGCGGCTCGGCCCCCTTGTTTTGGAGCAGGGCATCAAGACCCTCGCCTTTGAAGACCTCGAGATGACGGTGGCGAGCTACCGCCAGCTGGAGAAGAACTGCCCCGGCGTGGAGTTCGTGCCTTTGGACCTCACCCTCATCCGTCAGCGCTCCATCAAGGATGCCGAGGAGCTGGAGCTGATCAAAAAGGCCCAGTCGATCACCGATGCCGCCTATGCCGATCTGCTCAAGTTCATTAAGAAGGGCGTCACCGAGAAGGAGGTCGCCCGCCGCCTCGAGGAGCTGCTCTATCAGCACGGCGCCACCGGCATGGCCTTCGACATCATCGCCGTCGCCGGCACCCACTCCTCCCAGCCCCACGGCCGCCCCAGCGACTACGCCCTGCAGGACGGAGACTTCCTCACCCTCGACTTCGGCGCCCAGTATGAGGGCTATATGAGCGACATGACCCGCACCGTCGCCATCGGCCACGTCACCGACGAGATGAAGCAGGTGTACAACGTCGTCCTCGAAGCCCAGCTCAAGGCCATCGAGGCCATGGGCCCCGGCGTCTCCTGCCGCGAGGTGGACGCCGTCGCCCGCGAGGTGATGAAGCCCTACGGCTACGATCCGTACTTCACCCACTCCCTCGGCCACTCCTTCGGCCTGCAGATCCACGAGAAGCCCGGCTGCTCCACCAAGAGCGACGAGACGCTGGTGCCCGGCACCGTGATGACCGTTGAGCCCGGCATCTACCTCTCCGGCCGCTTCGGCGTGCGCATTGAGGACGATATCTATATCACCGAGGACGGCAAGATCAACCTCACCCAGTCCCCCAAAGAGCTGCTGATCCTGTAAGAAACGCCTTTTTGCCGCATTTTTGGCAAAAAGGGCTTGCATGAACGCGCAAATTAGGGTACAATATCGTGAGTGACTATGGCGCTTTTTTGGCGCAGCCCCCGTGAGCATTGCCTCATTCAAAAACAAGGAGGTTTGCAATACTATGGTTTCTGCAGGCGATTTTAGAAATGGTGTCACCTTTGAGATGGAAGGGAACGTCTTCCAGATCATCGAGTTCCAGCACGTCAAGCCCGGTAAGGGCGCGGCCTTTGTCCGCACCAAGATCCGCAACGTGATCTCCGGCGCCGTGGTGGAAAAGACCTTCAGCCCCACCGACAAGTACCCCACTGCCTTTGTGGAGAGAAAGGACATGGAGTATCTCTACAACGACGGCTCCCTCTACTACTTCATGGATCTCGAGACCTACGAGAACATCCCGATCAATGCCGACATTCTGCCCGACAGCTTCAAGTTCGTCAAGGAGAATGAGCAGGTGAAGATCCTCTCCTACAAGGGCAACGTCTTCGGCGTGGAGCCTCCCTTCTTCGTGGAGCTGGTCATCACCCACACCGAGCCCGGCTTCAAGGGCGACACCGCCCAGGGCGGCACCAAGCCCGCCGAGGTCGAGACCGGCGCCACCGTCAAGGTGCCGCTCTTCATCAACGAGGGCGAGAAGATCCGCATCGACACCCGTACCGGCGAGTACATGGAGCGCGCCTGAGCGCGTCCCCTGTGACCCTGCGTGACCCGTCGAATACGACGTCACCATATCCCAAACCCGAAAGGAGAGCATGACCGATGAACCTGACTGAGAAAGTTGCCTACATCAAGGGCCTGATGGAGGGCATGGAGATCACTGCCGAGACCAAGGAAGGAAAGCTGTTTTCCGCCATCGTCGACCTGCTGGAAGACATGGCTCTTTCGGTGAGCGACCTGGAGGACGAGGTCTCTGAGGTCGAGGCCGCCGTCGATGAGATTGATGAGGACCTCTCCTGGCTGGAAGGCTATGTGCTCGACGAAGAGGACGACGAGGACGAGGACGAGTACTTTGAGGTTGAGTGCCCCGTCTGCGGCGAGGAGTTCTATATCGACGCCGAGACCGCCCTCAAGGACGGCGAGACCGTCTGCCCCGAGTGCGGCACCGAAATCGAGGTCGAGCTGGAGTTCGATGTCGATGAGGACGACGAGGACGAAGACGACGACGAGTGCGACTGCCCGGACTGCAAGCACTGAGTCCCGGCGGACCATACCCAGTGACAACGGGCCGTGCGCGGCCGGCGGGGCTGCCCTGCCGGCGGTGCGCGGCCCTTTTTCAGCGCCCGTCCGTCCGCCCGCGGACAGGACGCCGCGCAGCATAAGGGAGGACAACATGAGCAAACGAAAGATCATTCTCGATGTCGACACCGGCAGCGACGACGCGCTGGCGATTATGACGGCACTGCTCGCCCCCGAGCATTTTGAGGTGGTGGGCATCTGCTCGGTGCATGGCAACCGCCCGATTGAAAACACCACCGAAAACACCCTGCGCGTCGTGGAGCTGCTGGGCAGCGAGGTGCCGGTCATCCGCGGCTGCGCCGCCCCCCTCACCGCCCAGATCGACCCGCTGCGCGCCCTGCGCATCCGCGCCAACCAGAAGGAGCTGGAGGACGGCGAGCAGGTGCAGTACCACGCCGAGCAGCTCCCCCTGCCCCCCGCCACCCGCACCCCCCTGCCCGGCGCCTATGCCAGCATCTGGTACATTGAGACGCTGATGGCGGCCAAGGAGAAGATCACCCTCGTCATGGTCGGCCCGCAGACCAACTTCGCCCTTGCCTACCGCATCGAGCCGCGGATTTTGGAGCAGGTTGAGGAGATCGTCATCATGGGCGGCGGCCACGATCAGCACAACTCCACCGGCGCCGCCGAGTTCAATATCTTTGCCGACCCCGAGGCGGCAGCCATCGTCTTCGAGTGCGGCGAGAAGGTGCCGCTCACCGTCCTGCCGCTCGACGCCACGCATCTCGCCAATATGCGCCCCCACCACGAGGCCCTCTTCCGCTCCTGGGGCACGGCGGTGGGTGACTTTGTCGCCGACCAGATCAGGGAGCGCCTCGATGCCTACAACGTCATGCAGCCGCTGCACGAGCCGGACATCGCCCCCATCCACGACGCCCTCTGCCTCATCTACCTGATGGACGAGAGCGTGATCACCAAAAAGAAGTTCGTCCGCGCCGACGTGGTCTGCGGCGGCATGGCGGATGGCGACACCCTGTTCGACACCCGTTATTACACCGACCGCCCCAAGAACTGCACCGTCTGTCTCTCGACCGATGAGGAGAAGTTCGCCGCCCTCTTTGTCGAGGTGCTGTCCCGCGCCCGCTAGGGGAGGGGAGTGCGGATGGAGAGGGAAAAGAACTTCCGCTATCTGCCCGAGGTCAACGCGCCGCAGCCCGCCGACCCGCCGCCTCCCGTGGTGGGGGACAGCCCCTGCCCCTGCTGCGGCTGCCTCACCATTCCAAACGGCGGCGACGCGATTGCCTACATCTGCCCCGTCTGCCTCTGGGAGATCGACCCCTTTCTGACCGGGGAGGAGGAGCCGAGCGACCAGAACCACGGTCTCACCCTGCGGGAGGCGAGAGACAACGTCCGCCGCTGCGGCGCGGTGTTGGAGCGCCTGCGCCCTTATGCCCGTCCTCCGGAAGCGGGGGAGCGGGAGGCCGGCCCCACGCTTTTTCCGTGAACGCGTCAGAGTGACCCCAAAACCGCTGTCCTGCCGGACAGCGGTTTTTCTGATGAGTGGGTCTTTTGAGGATTTATTCAAGAATACGGTGTCTGCGGGGATTGTCGCAAAGCGTCAGACGGCCACCGTGCCGATCTTGCAGTGTTCGCCCGTCCGGCCCGGGGTGTGGACGCGGGCCGTCAGGCTCATCGGGGTGGGTGGGCGG
>JAFQKL010000333.1 GCA_017396965.1 Clostridia bacterium | reverse complement strand
TATGACGGCTGTTGATGCGAAAATCGTTCAGCATTTATCAAAACGGGGGCGCTGTTTCTGCTCAAAACGGCAGAGGGCAGGGGTGCGAATGTGAAGCCGGCAGGATTTCCCCGGGAAATGCCGCTCGTTTGCCCACGCTTCCCTGTGTTCTCCGTGAGAGAGGGCAGCTCCCCATAACTCTCAAAGGAGTTTTGTATGGAAAACTATGTTCTTCAAATGGAGAATATCCGCAAGGAGTTCTCCGGAAACCAGGTGCTCAAGGGGGTTGAGCTCAAGGTGAAGCCCGGTGAGATCCACGCCCTGATGGGCGAGAACGGCGCCGGCAAGTCCACCCTGATGAACATCCTGTTCGGAATGCCTGTCATCCACAGCACAGGAGGCTTCGAGGGGACGATCGAGTACAACGGCGAACAGGTGAAGATCGAAAATCCCCATCGGGCGATGGAGCTGGGCATCGGCATGGTGCACCAGGAGTTCATGCTCATCCCCGGCTTCACCGTGACCGAAAACGTCAAGCTGGGACGCGAGATCTCCTCCCCCACCCTGGCGAGTTCGGTGTTTGGCCGGTCGCTCGAGAAGCTCGACCGCCCGTCGATGGCGGCGGACACCCGAAAGGCGCTGGACACGATCGGGCTCGGCGTTGAGGACTACGCCATGGTGGCGGGGATGCCGGTCGGCTATATGCAGTTTGTCGAGATCGCCCGCGAGATCGACAAGACCGGCATCAAGCTGCTCATCTTCGACGAGCCCACCGCCGTGCTCACCGAGTCTGAGGCGGATCGGCTGCTCGAGACGATGCGCTCGATTGCCGCCAAGGGCATCGCCATCGTCTTCATCACCCACCGCATCAACGAGGTCATCGCCGTCACCGATACGATCACCGTGCTGCGGGACGGCACCTTTGTCGAGCGGCTGGCGACCAAAGACACCAACGCCTCCCGCATCGCCGAGCTGATGATCGGCCGTCAGGTGGAGAAGCTGGTGGAGAATGAGGGGGAGGACCCCCGCACAATCCGGGACGATGACCTGCTGCTCAGCCTCAAGAACTTTTATGTCGATATGCCGGGCGAGAGTGTGCGCGGCATCGACCTTGACCTGAGAAGAGGCGAGATCCTCGGCATCGGCGGACTCGCCGGTCAGGGCAAGGTCGGCATCCCCAACGGCATTCTGGGCCTCTACCCCGCCGCCGGTGAGATCACCTTCGACGGGGAGAAGATCGACCCTGCCAAGCTGGGCGACGCGCTGCAAAAGGGCATCGCCTTTGTCTCGGAGGACCGCCGCGGCGTCGGTCTGCTGCTCGAGGAGTCGATCGAACAGAACACGATCTTCACGGCGCTGCAGGTGCAAAACAAGTTCCTCAAAAAGATCGGCCCCTTCACCCAGTTCGACGCCAAGGGCGCCCGTGAACACACCCTCTCGATGATCGAGGCGCTCGACATCCGCTGCACCGGCCCCGAGCAGTATGCCGGCCGTCTCTCGGGCGGCAACCAGCAGAAGGTCTGCCTTGCGCGGGCGATCACGATGGAACCCAAGCTGCTGGTGGTCTCAGAGCCCACCCGCGGCATCGACATCGGCGCCAAAAAGCTGGTGCTTGAGCTGCTCTCGAAGATGAACCGCGAGCAGGGCATGACCATCATCATGGTCAGCTCGGAGCTCAACGAGCTGCGCTCTCTGTGCGACCGCATCGCCATCATCTCGGACGGCAAGCTGACCGGCGTCTTCCCGCCCGACGCTTCAGACGCGGAATACGGCCTTGCCATGTCGGGCGTCACCGAAGGAGGTACTGCATCATGAGCAACGAAAAAGTGAAAAAGGCGCTGGATGTCATCGGCGTTCCGAGACTGATCGTCTTTCTGTTCTTCATCGGCATCGTCATCACCGCCGCGGTCAACGGCATTGACGTGCCCTCCTTCTTCAGCTCCACCCTCAAATACTGGGGGATGTGGGGCATTCTCGTGCTGGCGATGATCCCCTCGATCAAGTGCGGCATCGGCCCCAACTTCGGCGTCTCACTCGGCATCGTCTGCGGCCTGTTCGGCACCCTGCTCTCGATGGAGCTGGGTATTGTTCCCAAGATTGACGCCTCGATGCCGGGACTCGGTCCCTGGGTTGGCTTTTTCTTTGCCATCCTCGTCTCTGTGGCGGTGGCCTGGCTGGTGGGCGTTGCCTACGGCAAGATGCTCAACACGGTCAAGGGCTCGGAGATGACGGTCACCACCTACATCGGCTACTCGATCATCTTTTTGATGTGCATCTTCTGGTTCCGTGCCCCCTTCTCGAGCGGTGAGATCGTCTGGCCCTTGAGCGGCGTCGGCGTGCGCAACTCGGTGGCGATGGAAAACTCGTTCGGCTACCTGCTCAACGACTTTTTGGGCTTCTCGATCGGCCCTGTCTACATCCCCACCGGCATCATCCTCTTTGTGCTGCTGGTCTGCCTCTTTGTCTCCCTCTATTTCCGCTCCAAGACCGGCATCGCCATCACAGCGGCCGGCTCCAACCCCACCTTTGCCAGAGCTTCGGGCATCGATGTGGACAAGATGCGGGTCAAGGGCATCGCCTTCTCCACCATTCTCGGCGCGATCGGCATCATTGTCTACACGCAGGGATTCGGTTATCTGCAGGCCTATGCCGCACCGCTCAACATGGGCTTCATCTGCGTCGCCTCGGTGCTGATCGGCGGCGCCACCACCACCAAGGCGACCATCTCCCATGTCATCATCGGCACCTTCCTCTATCAGGGACTGGTCATCTTCACCCCCCCGGTCTCCAACCACCTGCTGGCGGGGACCGACATTTCGGACACCATGCGTCAGATCATCCAGAACGGTGTCATTCTCTACGCGCTTGCGCAGGCAAAAGGAGGTTCTGACTGATGAACAACGGTGTTTCGCAAAAGAAAGACTTCACAGCTGCAATGCGGCAGTTTGTGTTTGACAACAAGGTCTTCTTCATCTTTATCCCCTTGAGCATCCTCTGCATCCTCATCTCGGGGGCCAATGTCTCCTACATTGTCGGTGAGGTTGCCTCCCGCTTCGGGCGCAACACCTGCCTGGTGCTCGCCCTGATCATCCCGTGCATGGCGGGACTGGGCATGAACTTCGGCATCGTCGTCGGCGCGATTGCCGCGCAGATCTCGATCTTCTGGGTGGTGCACTGGGGCTTTACCGGCATCACCGGAATGTTGCTCTGTGTGCTGATGAGCACGCCGATGGCCATCTTCTTCGGCTGGCTGCTGGGCAAGCTGTTCAACAAGACCAAGGGCGCCGAGATGATCGCCGGCCTTGTGCTCGGCTTCTTCGCGGGCGGTCTCTATCGCCTCTTTACCCTCTATATCCTCGGCGGTGTCATCCCCTTCGACGACCCCAACCTCCTCCCCCGCGGCTTTGGCCTTCGCAACGCCTACGACCTCACCGGCAACCTCAAGTATTCGGTGGACGACATCAGCTTCCTCACCACTGCCGTGGTGCTCGGCCTCGCCGCCATCGTCGCCCTGCTCTGCTCCGCTCTGTACGACAAAAAGAAGGGCAAGGCGGTGAACGGCAAGGCGCTGACGATGCAGCTGGTGCTCTCTGCCCTTGTGACGGGGTTCGGCCTGATTGGCAAGAGCGTGCCCGCCCTCAACCAGCTCTACGGCCAGAAACGGCTGATTCTGGCGGACGCGGTGGTGCTTGCCGCTGCGGCGTTGCTGGCGTACGCCCTCTGGATCTTTGCCGGCAAGCGCCCCGCCAAGGGGAGCAAAGAGATGGTGACGGTGATCCGGTTTGCCGTCGCCGGCGTGGTGCTCTTTGCCTCCAATATGGTTCCCGCCATCAACAAGCTGTACCGCTCGGTGCGGGTTCCGGCCATGACCTACGCGCTGATCGCTCTGTTCGCCCTCTTCAACAACTGGATTGTCAACACCCGGCTCGGTCAGAATATGCGTACCGTCGGCCAGAACCGCGCGGTCGCCACCTCGGCCGGCATTGACGTCAACAAGACCCGCATCATCGCCACCTGCATCTCCACCGTCCTCGCCGCCTGGGGCCAGCTGATCTTCCTGCAGAACCTCGGCACCTTCAACACGGTGCAGCAGCAGGACAACGTCGGCCTCTACGCCGTCGCCGCGCTGCTGGTGGGTGGTGCCAGTGTGCAGAAGGCCAACAACAAGCAGGCGATCACCGGTGTGCTGCTGTTCCACACGCTGTTTGTCGTCGCGCCGCTGGCGGCGACCCAGCTGGTGGGTGACTCGGCCATCAGTGAGTATATCCGAATGTTCTTCTCTTACGGCGTCATCGCCGTCTCGCTCTCGATGCACGCCTGGAAATCGTCGGGTGGCAAGCGTGACACCGGCGCTGATGGGCTGACCGCCTCGATGCTGGCGACGCAGTCGCCGGCGGCTTCGGACAGTCCGCTGTCCGAGTAATCGGCGCGTTGGGAGTGCGGAAGTTGCCGCCTTTGTGATCCCGTTTTCGTCTGTTTCCGCAGAAATGCCCACTCTGTCTTTCGGCAGAGTGGGCATTTTTTCTCTTCTTTGCCTTTCATGACCGCCCGTAACGCTTTGTCAGCGGATCTTGAAACAGCGAAATCTCAAGCGGCAACAATGTGAAGATGATAAACAGAGCTGCGACTAGGCACAAGATCAAAATGGAGGTTGCCGGGGAGAGAAACAGGCACTTCCCTCTTTTCAAAAGCCATGTATCAATGAGATAGGCGATCGCCGCCGAAATGTAAAAGATCGCAATATTCAGCCAGCTTATGGATGTCCCCAGAGCTCCGGTATAGGTATAATACAGCACCGGGATCATCAGGGTCCCCATCAGGATACTGACAAGCTTTGCACACCAAAAATTTCTGTAGCTTGGGGCAATATGCCGACTCTCGACAAGGGCGAAAAGTACCATCGGAAAGAACAGCAGCTTCATATGCTCCCAGGTGGACTCATTGACCGCCGAAAACACTGCAACAAAACGATTCCCTGTCCAATCATAAAGAAAATGAAGTAGTGTTCCCAAAACACCGGTGAAGACAAATCCTGCAAATTGCCAATATGACAGCGTTTTCTTCATGCCGTTCCCCTCCCGCCTGTTGTCTGTAAATCAGTATATTCACAGATCAGTCCTGTATGAAAGCAACCGCGAACGGAAATTTGAGCTTCTCCTGATGAGTCAGGCTGTTCCCCTCTCTTTCCCATTGTCAGCTCCGCCTCAAACGCACTCCCCTTCTTCCATTCCAGATGCCGTCTGTAAGCGGATGGACAACTCCCTCTTCCCAAAAAACAGCAGACGCTCCATGCGGAGCGTCTGCTGCAGAAAGGGAAAGAACATACGGTTTCGTTTTCGGATTAGACCTTGCCGTACAGACCTCTGGCGACATACTTGGTGTGCAGGATGTGGTGGGCCTTCTCGCTGCCGGGCTCGCCGAGATAGGTGTCGTAGATCTCCTTGACAACCGGGTTCTCGTGGCTCTTGCGCAGGGTCATAGCCTCGTCCTCGCTGTAGAGGGCCTTGGCGCGCTCGGCGCGCAGGTCGACAAAGTTGCGGACCTGGCCGGGCTGGTGGGGCTGACCGCCGCCGTTGACACAGCCGCCGGGGCAGGCCATGACTTCGACAAAGTGGTAGTCGGCCTCGCCGGAGCGGATCTTGTCGAGCAGCTTGGTGGCATTCTCCAGGCCGGAGGTGACGGCAACGCGCACCTTGGTGCCGGCCAGATCGTACTCGGCTTCCTTGACCGCCTCAACACCGCGAACCTCGTGGAACTCGAGCTTCTCCAGCGGCTTGCCGGTGACGATCTCGGCGACGGTACGCAGAGCAGCTTCCATGACACCGCCGGTGGCACCGAAGATGTGGCCGGCGCCGGAGGCGACACCGAAGATGGGATCGCACTCTTCATCCGGCAGCTCCTTGAACTCGATGCCCGCGCGGCGGATCATCTGAGCCAGCTCTCTGGTGGTGAGGGAGACATCGACGTCCGGCACGCCGGCAGCGTCCATATGATCTCTCGCGACCTCGAACTTCTTGGCGGTGCAGGGCATGATGGAGACGACAAAGATGTCCTTGGGATCGAGACCCGCCTTCTCGGCATAGTAGGTCTTGACCAGCGCGCCGAACATCTGCTGCGGCGACTTACAGGAGGACAGGTTGCCGATCAGATCGGGATAGTAGTGCTCGCAGAACTTGATCCAGCCGGAGGAGCAGGAGGTGATGAGGGGCAGCTTGCCGCCTTCCTTGAGGCGGTTGAGCAGCTCGGTGCCCTCTTCCATGATGGTGATATCGGCAGCGGTATCCACATCAAACACCTTGTCAAAGCCCAGGCGGCGCAGGGCGGTGATCATCTTGCCTTCAACATTGGTGCCGATCGGCATCCCGAAGCACTCGCCCAGCTGAGCACGGACAGAGGGAGCGGGAGCGACGACGACGTGCTTGTCGGGATCGTTGATGGCATCCCAGACCTTATCGGTGTCGTCACGCTCGGTGAGAGCGCCCACGGGGCAGACAGCGATGCACTGGCCGCAGTAGACGCAGGAGGTGTCGTTTAAGGGCATATCAAAGGCAGAGGCGACGTGGGTCTTGTAGCCACGGTCGTTGCAGCCGATGACGGCAGCGTGCTGATTCTTGCTGCAGACGGCGGTGCAGCGGCGGCAGAGGATGCACTTGGAGTTGTCGCGCACCAGATGGGGAGCAGAGGCCTCGATGTCGGGCAGCAGCTTCTCATCGGTGGCAAAGCGGTACTGATCCACCTTGTACTCGTTGGCCAGGGCCTGAAGCTCGCAGTCGAGGCTGCGGACGCAGGAGAGGCAGTCCATTCTGTGGTTGGAGAGGATCAGCTCCAGAGTGCCCTTGCGGGCGGCGATGACCTTGGGAGTGTTGGTGAACACTTCCATGCCCTCGGCCACGGGATAGACGCAGGCGGCGGCAAAAGCGCGGGCACCCTTGACCTCCACCAGGCACATCCGGCAGGCGCCGATGGCGTTGATGTCCTTTAAGTAGCACAGGGTGGGGATGCGGATGCCAACGGACTGAGCGGCTTCCAGGATCGTGGCGTTCTTCGGAGCCTCGACGTCAATGCCGTTGATCTTGAGTCTGACAGTATCCATAATCGAGTCTTCCTTTCCTAATTACTTTTTGGAAATGGCACCGAACTTACAGGTCGCCACACAGGCGCCGCACTTGATGCACTTGGCGGTGTCGATGACATGAGGCTCTCTGACCTTGCCGGAGATGGCGCCGACCGGGCACTGACGGGCGCAGGCGGTGCAGCCCTTACACTTCTCGGCGCTGATGAAGTAGGTGACCAGCTTCTTGCAGACGCCGGCGGGGCAGGTCTTGTCCACGATATGGGCGATGTACTCCTCCCGGAAGGCCTTGAGGGTGGAGAGGACGGGGTTGGGAGCGGTCTGACCCAGGGCGCACAGAGAGGCGCTCTTGACGTGGTAGCACAGCTCCTCGAGGCGATCGAGGTCCTCCAGCTCCGCTCTGCCATCGGTGATCTTCTCCAGCAGCTGGTAGATGCGCTTGGTGCCGATACGGCAGGGGGCGCACTTGCCGCAGCTCTCGTCGACGGTGAACTCAAGGAAGAACTTGGCGATATCGACCATGCAGTTGTCCTCATCCATGACGATGAGACCGCCGGAGCCCATCAT
>JAFQKL010000332.1 GCA_017396965.1 Clostridia bacterium | reverse complement strand
GCCGTCGCAACGGCGGAATCCCCCAGGGCGGGTGGGCGGGCGAATCCAATCAAAGAAAACCGTCCGCAGACGGTTTTCCTCCTTTTCCTCTCCCCTCTCCCTCCCCCACAAACACCCCCGTCACCCCCCGTCCCCCCCCCCTTGACAAACCACCCCCCATTGGGATACAATAATCCCATCCCCTGCACATACCGATATCTGCCTTTGGGGCCGGGTGAAACTCCCGACCGGCGGTGATCGGAGCGGCACAACACCGCCCCGTCAGTCCGCGAGCGCCTGCGGCGCAGGACCCGGTGCAATTCCGGGACCGACAGTACAGTCTGGATGGGAAAAGGCTTGATTTCGCTGGTTGCCCTGCCGCACGGCAGGGGGATTTTGCGTCGCTTTTGCCCGTCTCCCCAAAACCCGGGAGGCGGGCTTTTTTGTCTCGGGCGGGATCGGCCGCAGGAGCATTTTCCGTAAGGAGGCAATACTTTATGACCGAAACAACAACCAAAACCCGCAGGCTGGTGTCGCTGGGGATGCTCTGCGCCCTGGCCTACCTCGTGATGCTGGTGGGACGAATCCCGCTGGTGATCTTCCTCAAGTACGACCCCAAGGACGTGATCATCGTCATCGGCGGCTTCCTCTTCGGCCCGTCCGCCTCGCTGGTGATCTCACTGGTGGTGGCGGTGATTGAGCTGTCGGTGTCGGACACCGGCATCATCGGCTGCATCATGAACGCCGTCTCCTCCTGCGCCTTCGCCTGCACAGCGGCGTGGGTGTACAGCAGGAACCGCACCCTCAAAGGCGCCGTCACCGGCCTCATCGCCGGCGTGCTCACCGTGACGGCGGTGATGCTGGCCTGGAACTACTTCCTCACCCCCATCTACATGGGCTACCCCCGCGAGACGGTGGCCGCCATGCTGCTGCCCATCTTCCTGCCCTTCAACCTGATCAAGGGCAGCATCAACGCCGCCATCACCATGCTGCTCTACAAGCCGGTGGTCGGCGCGCTGCGGGCGGCGAAGCTGGCGCCGGCGGCAGACCTCGGCTCCGTCGACCTCGGCAGCGCCGGGATGATGACCAGCCGTACGGTGGTGCTCGGCGCGGCCGTGGTGATCGCCATCTGCGTCGCGGCCTGCATCATCCTCTGGTGACAGGGCCGCTCTTCCATCGAAAACGCAAAAGAGAGCAGGGGGATGCCCCTGCTCTCTTTGTCTCTCTTTGCCCACATCATCCCTGCCCGTCTTTTTCACACAGCCCGCCCCCCTCAGCCCAGCAGAGATTGCGCCGCAGCGGCAGCACCCCGCGCCAGGAGAAGGCGCGGTCGGCAAACACCCGGCGAAAGGCGCGGTCGGAAAGACCCGCCAGCTCCTCCGCCCGCAGCGTCGCCCGCCGCCCCTGCAAAAATTCAGGCAGCGCCGTCGTCCCCAGCCCGCGGTTGACGGGGCAGACCGTCTGGCAGACATCGCAGCCCCACACCGCCGCCCCTGCCGCCAGCGCCGGACGCAGCAGCGCCTCCTGCGCCTCCGTGAGCCGCCGCGCCTGGGTCAGCGCCGAGAGACAGCGGGAGGCGTCCACCCCGTCCGCCCCCAGCGCCCCCGTGGGGCAGGCGCGAAGACAGGCGCCGCAGCCGGTGCAGCCCGCCGTCAGCCCGCCGGGCAGCGGCGCGACCGCCTCCGTCGCCGCAAAGGTGCCGACAAAGCACCAGCTGCCAAGCTCCCTGCTCATCAGCAGTCCGTTTCGGCCGACACCGCCCAGCCCCGCCGCCTCCGCCAGCCGCCCCTCGTCGAAGGGCGAGACGTCAACGTAACAGCACCCCGTCAGCCCCAGCGCCGCCGCCGCCCCCTCCAGCCGTCGCCGCGCCACAAGGTGGTAATCCTCCCCCCGCGCGTAGCGGGAGAGGTTGCCCGCCTCCCCCTCCACCCCGTAGGGAAAGAGGGCCACCAGCACCGAGGCGAAGGGGGCGGCGTCGCCCCGGAGGAAGGGGGCGGCCTGTTTGAAGGGCAGCACTGCGGCCACCGGCAGTCCGGCGGCGGCGAGATGGTCGTGGGAGAGGGTGAGCATGGCAGGCTCCTTTCTGCGCGGCGACGACGGCGTTTTTTTCATTATCCCCGAGAAAATTTGCCCCGGCAACTGGTTTTCCGGGGGCGGTTGGTGTATAATGGAGAAAAGCCGCCGGGTCATCCGGCGGGAAAGGAGACGAATGACATGGCTGAGATCATCAAGATCGAGGGAATGGGCTGCCAGCGTTGCGTGGATTCCGTGACCGCCGCGCTGGAGGCGACCGAGGGTGTGAAGGTGCTCAAGGTGGAGATCGGCTCCGCCGAGGTGGAGCTGGCGGACGACGCCGCCCGCGCCGCCGCCAAGGCCGCCATTGAGGACCGCGGCTTCGATGTGGTCTAAGACCCGCCGCAGGGATTCGCGAAACAGAACAGACAAAAAGACCGCACCGGGTTAGTGCGGTCATTGTCTTTTCCGGGAGGACGCGAAACGGCCGCCCCCGGAGCGGCGGAGGGGGGGCGGATGGGGCGGAGGGAGTAGACGGAGAAACGGGCAGGGCGGGGTGGAAGAGTCAGACGGGGTGGCGTAGGCGGAGAGGATGGCGTAGGCGGAGAGGATGGCGAAGGCGGAGAGGGTGGCGTAGGCGGAGAGGGTGGCGTAGGCGGAGAGGGTGGCGTAGGCGGAGAGGGTGGCGAAGGCGGAGAGGGTGGCGGCGGCGGAGAGG
>JAFQKL010000331.1 GCA_017396965.1 Clostridia bacterium | reverse complement strand
GTCAAACGCCGGCAAAAGCCTGCTCGCCGCCGGCCTCTGCCGCATCTTCCGGCAGGACGGCCGCCGCGCCGTCCCCTTCAAGTCGCAGAACATGGCCCTCAATTCCCATATCACGCCGGACGGCCTCGAGATGGGCCGCGCCCAGGCCCTGCAGGCCGAAGCCGCCGGCCTTGCGCCCGACGTGCGCATGAACCCCATCCTCCTCAAGCCCACCGGCGACACGGGCTCCGAGGTCATCCTCCTCGGCCGCCCGCAGGGGCAGATGAGCGCCCGCGCCTACTTCGCCCGCAAGCGGTCGCTGCTGCCCGAAGTCCTCGCGGCCTACCGCAGCCTCGCCGCCGACACCGCCGCCGACCTCATGGTGCTGGAGGGCGCCGGCAGCCCCGCCGAGATCAACCTCAAGGCGGACGACATCGTCAACATGGGCATGGCCCGCGCCGTCGGCGCGCCGGTGCTGCTGGTGGCGGACATCGACCGCGGCGGCGTCTTCGCCCAGCTCTACGGCACCGTGATGCTGCTCGAGCCGGAGGAGCGCGCCCACGTCAAGGGGCTTGTGATCAACAAATTCCGCGGCGACCCCGGTCTGCTGGGCGACGGCGTGCGCCGCATCGAGCAGCTCACCGGCATCCCGGTGGTGGGTGTCGTCCCCTTCATGCCCCTCGATCTCGACGATGAGGACAGCCTCTCCGACCGCCTCACAGCCCGCGCCGTCGGCGACCTCGACCTCGCCGTGCTGCGCCTGCCCCGCCTCACCAACTACACCGACTTCACCGCCCTCCCCCGCCGCGCCGGGGTGACGGTGCGCTACCCCGCCTCCCCGCGTGAGCTGGGCGCGCCCGACCTGATCTTCCTGCCCGGCAGCGAGAACCCCCTCGCCGACCTGCGCTGGCTGCGGGAGAGCGGCATGGAGGCCGCGCTGCTGCGCCACGTCGCCGCCGGCGGGCCGGTGATCGGCGTCAGCGGCGGCTACCAGCTGCTGGGCAAGACGCTGCGGGACGCCGCCGGCACCCCCCACCGCGGCCTCTGTCTGCTGCCGGTGGACAGCACCCTCTCCGGCGAGCGGGCCGAAGGGGAGACAAGCGCCGTCCTCGGCGACCTCCCCGGCCTCTTTGCCCCCCTCTCCGGCTGCCTGCTCTGCGGCTACCGGCTGATGAACGGGACGACCGAAACCCCGTCCCCCGCCCTGACCTTCGAGGGCGGCGCCGCCGAGGGCTGTTGCCGCGACAACGTCCTCGGCCTGCCGCTGCACGGTCTCTTCGAGGAAGGCCCCCTCGCCGACCGCCTGCTGCAGCTGCTGGCCGCGCGCAAGGGGCTGACGCCGGGCGACGCCCCGTCCCTCACCGGCGCGGCCTACCGGGCGCAGCAGCTCGACCTCCTGGCCGACACCCTGCGCCGTCACCTCGACCTCGGGGCGATCCGGCGGATTGTCGAGGAGGGTGTCTGACCGCCTGCGTGCTGTGCCGTCTGCGCCGGGCGTCTTCCTTGTGACAAGGAATGACAAGGAAGACCTGGTTGGCGAAACCGTGGCAGATACGCCGCCCCGCAGCAGGCACCAAAATTCTGGGAGTAGACACCGCGTCAACGCGACGCAGCCGGCTCCCGCGTCAACGCGACGCAGCCGGCTCCCGCGTCAACGCGACACAGGGCCGGCTCCGCCCCTCCCCGACGAAACCGCCGCTGCCGACGCGCCGACTGTCCGGCGCCCACCCATCCGCCCTTTCAGGCTGCGTCGCCTGCGGTC
>JAFQKL010000330.1 GCA_017396965.1 Clostridia bacterium | reverse complement strand
GGGGCGGGCACCGTCTCCCTCATGACCATGCACTCCGCCAAGGGGCTGGAGTTTCCCATCGTCTTTCTCACCGGCATGGAGGAGGAGCTGTTCCCCTCGGGGCGCTCGATCTGTGAGCCGGGCGAGCTGGAGGAGGAGCGGCGGCTCTGCTACGTCGCCATCACCAGAGCCAAGGAGCGGCTCTACCTCACCTCCGCCCGCCAGCGCCGTACCTATGCCAATACCCGCTATACCGAGCTGTCCCGCTTTGTCAAGGAGATCCCCGAGGATCTGATGGAGGATGTCACCCCCAAACCCAGCTACCAGAGCCGTCCCCTCCACGAAGGGCGCGACGCCGCTCCCGCCCCCTCCTTCGCCGCTCCCCGCCGTCCCTCCCCCCGCCGTCCGCTGCCTTCGGGCCTGGTGGGCAAGGAAGGCCCGGCGGAGGGTGCTGTCGCCTACGCCGAGGGGGACAGGGTGAGCCACAGAAAGTTCGGCCGCGGCATTGTCCGCCAGGTGGAGCCCTCGGGCGGCGATCAGCTGCTGACCATTGATTTTGACAAGGCAGGCACCAAGCTGCTGATGGCCCTCTATACCGGGGCCATGATGAAAAAGGAGGAATGACCCCATGTTTCTGGCTGACGGCTGGCGCGAATACCGCGTGTTCGACGCCTCCCGGGGCGAAAAGCTGGAGGACTGGAACGGCCATCTGCTCATCCGCCCCGATCCCCAGGTGATCTGGGACACGCCGCGCACCGACCCCCGCTGGGCGAAAGCCGAGGGTCACTACAAGCGATCCTCCACCGGCGGCGGCCACTGGGAGGGCAAGCTGCCCGAGCGCTGGCTGCTCCACTATAAAGATCTCACCTTCCAGATCAAGCCGATGGGCTTTAAGCACACCGGCGTCTTCCCCGAGCAGGCCTATAACTGGGACTTCTGCCGCCGCCTCATCGAAGGAGCGGGCCGGGAGATCAGCGTCCTGAACCTCTTTGCCTACACCGGCGGCGCCACCCTCGCCTGCGCCAAGTCCGGCGCCAGACTCTGCCATGTCGACGCCGCCAAGGGCATGGTGGCGGCAGCCAAGGAGAATGCCGCCCTTTCCGGCCTTGCCGATGCGCCGATCCGCTATATTGTCGACGACTGCAAGAAATTCGTCGAACGGGAGATCCGCCGCGGCCGAAAATACGACGCCGTGATCATGGATCCCCCCTCCTACGGCCGCGGGCCGACGGGGGAGATCTGGAAACTCGAGGAGGCCATCCACCCGCTGCTGCAGCTGATCACCGGCGTGCTCAGTGACAACCCCCTCTTCGTCCTGGTCAACTCCTACACCACCGGCCTTTCCCCCACCGTCATGGCCTGCCTGCTGGGCAAGACCGTCCGCCCGCTTCACGGCGGCCGCGTCGTGGCCGACGAGCTGGGCCTGCCGATGGAAGACGGGCTGACCCTGCCCTGCGGCGGTTCGGCCTACTGGCTGCCGCAGAATGTGCTGTGACCGGTCTTTTGATACACTAACCGTCAGGAGATGGGAATATTGAGAAATGAGATCCATCCGGCCCCCATGCTGGAGACCATAGAGCTGACCTTCTCCTACCCTGGCGAACAGCGCCAGGTGTTAAAAGGGGTGACGCTCACCGTCGAACGCGGCAGCTTTGTCGCCGTGCTGGGCCACAACGGTTCCGGGAAATCGACCCTCGCCAAGCAGTTCAACGCCGTCCTGCTGCCCTCCACCGGCAAGGTGCTGGCTGACGGGATGGACACCACAGAGGAATCGCTGCTGTTTGACATCCGCCAGCGGGTGGGCCTCTGCTTCCAGAACCCGGACAATCAGATTGTCGCCACCATCGTCGAAGAAGATGTGGCCTTTGCCCCCGAAAACCTCAACATCCCCCAGGCGGAGACCGCCGAGCGGGTGGAGTACGCCTTAAAGGCGGTGGGAATGTGGGATTTCCGCGAGCATTCCGCCCACCAGCTCTCGGGCGGGCAGAAGCAGCGGGTGGCCATCGCCGGCATCATCGCCATGCGCCCGCGCTGCATCGTCCTCGATGAGCCAACCGCCATGCTCGATCCCCAGGGCCGTCAGGAGGTGCTTGCCACCATCCGCCACCTCAACCGCGAGGAGGGGATCACGGTGGTAATGATCACCCATTATATGAAAGAAGCCGCCATGGCCGACCGCATCGTCGTCATGGACGACGGCCTGGTGGTGCTGGACGGCACCCCCAGAGAGGTCTTCCAACAGGCCGGATACCTGGAGGAGATCGGCCTCGAAGCGCCGCAGGCCACCAGCCTGATTGCCAGGCTGCGCAAGACCTGCCCGGCGCTGCGGGCCGATGTGCTCGATGAACAGGAGGCGGCAGAGGCCATCGCCGCCGTGTTGAGGGAGGTGAAGGGATGAGCAGTGTGGAGGCCCGCGGCCTGACCCATACCTATTCCAAAGGCACCCCCTTTGAGCGCACCGCCATCGACTCGCTCACCTTTCAGATCCCGGCGGGCGACTTTGTCGGCATCATCGGTCACACCGGCTCCGGCAAATCGACGCTGGTGCAGCACTTAAACGGTCTGATGAAGCCGACGGCAGGCTCCGTCCTCATCGGCGGCAAGGATATCTGGGCAAAGCCCGACGAGATCCGCGCCCTGCGCTTTGAGGTCGGCCTCTGCTTCCAGTACCCTGAATACCAGCTCTTTGAGGAGACGGTCTATAAGGACATCGCCTTCGGCCCCGGCAACATGGGCCTCTCGGAGCAGGAGATCGACGCCCGCGTCCGCGAAGCCGCCGCCCTCTGCGGCGTGGCCGACGAGCTGCTGGAGCGCTCGCCCTTTGAGCTGTCCGGCGGACAGAAGCGCCGCGTCGCCATCGCCGGCGTGCTGGCCATGCGTCCAAAGGTGCTGATCATGGATGAACCCACCGCCGGCCTTGACCCCAGAGGCCGCGAGGATATTCTGGAGCAGGTCGGCCGCTATCACAGGGAGAGCGGCGCCACCGTGCTGCTCGTCTCCCATTCGATGGAGGATGTCGCCCGCTATGCCAAAAGTGTGCTGGTGCTGGAAAAGGGCCGCCTTGCCATGCAGGGCAGTGTGGCCGAAGTCTTCCGCGAGGAGGAGCGGCTCTCCGCGCTGCACCTCGGTATCCCCCAGGTGACCTCCATCTTCCGCCGCCTGCGGGCGATGGGCTTTGATCTGCCGGAGGATGTCTTCACCGTGGAGCAGGGCGAAGCACTGCTGCGCCCGCTGCTGGAAGGGGGGAGAGACGCGTGAGAGATATCACCATGGGCCAGTATTTCCCCGGAAATACCGTGATCCACAAGATGGATGCCCGCACCAAGCTGCTGGCCGTGCTGTGCTATATCATCGAGCTGTTTTTCGTCAAAACGCTGGCCGGCTTCGCGCTGATGGCCGTGGCGCTGTTTGCCGCCATCGCCGTCTCCACAATCCCCTTCAAGATGGTGGCCCGCTCGGTCAAGCCGATTCTGATTCTGCTGGCCTTCACCGCCATCTTAAACCTCTTTTATACCGACGGCGACCCCCTCTTTCGCATCTGGAAGCTCACCGCTACCTGGCAGGGCCTGGAACTCGGCGTCTTCATGATGGTGCGCATCGCCCTGCTCATCATGGGCAGCTCGCTGCTGACCTACACCACCTCGCCCATCCTGCTCACCGACGCCATGGAGCGGCTGATGAGCCCCTTGAAAGCCCTCAAGGTGCCGGTGGGGGAGCTTGCGATGATGATGACGGTGGCCATGCGCTTCATCCCCGTCCTCGTCGAGGAGACCGACAAGATCATGTCCGCCCAGAAGGCCCGCGGGGCCGACTTTGAGTCGGGCGGCGTCTTAAAGCGCGCCAAGGCGCTGGTGCCGATTCTGGTGCCGCTCTTTGTCTCCTCCTTCCACCGCGCCGAGGAGCTGGCTGTGGCCATGGAATGTCGCTGCTACCACACCGACCGCCCCCGCAGCCGCCTCAAGAGCACGGTGATGGGTGCGCGCGATTATGTGATGCTCGCCCTGATGGCGCTGCTGTTCGCCGCCATCCTCTTCGGCACCAACCGCATCCTCTGGACCTTCATCCCCACCGTCTGACCCGACCACTCAGGGAAAGGAGCTGACCAAATGAATCACATCCTCCTCTCCCTCTCCTATCTGGGGACGGCCTACGGCGGCTTTCAGGTGCAAAAAAACGCCCCCACCATTCAGAGCACGGTGCAGGATGCCCTGGAAGCCCTGCTCGGCCACCGCCCGCCGCTCACCGGCTGCTCCCGCACCGATGCCGGCGTCCATGCCCGCCGCTACTACGCGACGCTGCGCACTGACCACCCCCTCCCGCCCGAGCGATACCCCGCCGCCCTCAATCACCACCTCCCGCGGGATATTGCGGTGCTGGGGGCCACGGCCGTGTCGGAGGAGTTTCACCCCCGCTACGATGCCGTCGGCAAGACCTACCGCTACCGCATCTGGCTGCCCCGCAGCCGCAACGTCTTTGAGGCCGCCACCTCCTGGCATCACCCCCGCCCGCTGGACGTGGCCACCTTCACAGACCTCGCGCCGCTGTTTGAGGGACGGCACGATTTTCAGGGCTTCTGTTCCTCCGGCAGCAGCGTCACCGACACGGTGCGCACCATCCACCGTTGCCGCGCCTTTGAGGAGGAGGGGATGCTCACCCTCTCGGTCACGGGAGACGGCTTTCTCTACAACATGGTGCGCATCCTCACCGGCACCCTGGTCGCCGCCGCCACCGGCGGCGACCGGGACATCGCCGGCATCCTGCGCAGCCTCGACCGCCGCCGCGCCGGCCCCACCGCCCCCGCCCACGGGCTGACGCTGCATCAGGTTCACTACCCCGCCGGTACCACCGGCTTTTCGGAGACGGAGGTGCCGCTGTGAGCAACACCCCCCGCCCCGTCCCCGTGCTGATCGACAACAGCGAGCAGCGCAAAAAGACCCGCGCCCAAAAGCGCCGCCGCCGCATGGCCGGCCTGCTGCTGTTGCTGCTGGCCCTTTTTCTCATCATCTTCCGCAAGGATATCGACCTCTACCGTCTGCGTCTCGCCCTGCAGGGCGGTCTCACCGCCGAGGAGCGGTTTGAGGTGGCGGATGACACCTCCGGCGACCTGGCCATCGCCGGCATGGACGACTGCCTGGTGCTGCTCACCGAACGCACCTTCTCCCTCTACCGCGCCGACGGCAGCCGCCGCTACCACGCCGACCTCGCCGTCGCCAGTCCCGCCCTTGTCACCAACGATCACTACGCGCTTGCCTTTGACCTGGGCGGCACCACTGCCAGCCTTGTGCGCGGCGGCAGCCGCACCTGCACCATCACCACCGAAAGCCCAATCCTCGCGGCCGACGTGGCGGAAAACGGCACCTTCGCCCTCGTCCTCACCCCCGATGACGCGCTGGCGACGGTGGAGGTCTACAGCCGCGCAGGCGAGCTGCGTTACCGCTTTGTCTCCTCCAGCAGCTATATCAGCGCCGTCGCTTTGTCGGATGACGGCAGAGAGGCGGCGATCGGCGGCTTTGCCGTGGAACAGGCCGCCTTCCGCGGGGTACTGCGCTTTCTCGACCTCACCAAAGAAGAGCCGGTGGCCGAGATCTCGCTGCCCGATGAGCTGATCCTCGGTATGCGCCAGAGCGGCGGTCACCTCACCGTCGTCACCGACACCGGCCTGCACGGTTACAGCCTCACCGGGGAGCTGCAGCACAGCGCCGGCTACGGCGAAAACCGCCTGCTCTACTTTGCCATAGAGCCGGACGGCTCCGCCGGCCTGCTGCTCGGCCGCTACACCGTCGGCCACGACACCACCCTCTGCCGCTACACGGCAAAGGGCGAGCTGCAGTTTGAGACCGCCCTCACCGGCGATGTCCGCGGCCTTACCGGCGGCCATGGGATGCTGCTGGTGCTGCAGAGCGGCACCGTCACCCTCTTTGACGAAGGCGGCCGGGCCATCGCCACCGAACAGGCGTCCTCCGTCCGCGGCGGCGCTGTGCTGAGCGGCGGCCGAGCGGCGCTGGTGGGGGATGTCGATGTCACCCTGCTCTCGTAGCGATACCCTGCCACTGCCCTTGTCCCCAACAGTAGATCCGAAAGGAGAAGTCTATGGGTGCTTTTTTGGATGTCATCTGTGTCTTTATCCTCCTCTTCTGCCTCTGGTCGGCCGCCTCAAAGGGCTTTGTCCGCGCACTGGTCGGCCTGGTGGGTACGCTGGTGGCGGTCATCGCCGCCTGGATCATCGGCCCCACGGCGGCGGATTTTCTCCGCACACACGTCGTCGCCCCCTTCTTTGAAGGCGCGGTGAGCGACTACCTCATGACCTACCTCAGCGGGGCAGGGGAGAGCTTTGCCGAGCAATTTCGCCAGCTGCTCACCGACCTGCCGCCGGTGTTGGAGGAATACCTCCTGCGCTTCTCGGTCAGCCCCGACCAGGTGCGGGAGGCGTTTGAGGCCGGCGGCGCCGTGCAGGATGCCGCCGTTTCCGCCATTGCCGACCCGCTGGTCGGCGCCGTCAGCAGCGCCCTTGGCTTTCTGCTCACCTTCTTCGCCGTCCGCATCCTGCTCTGGCTGCTCACCGAGGCGCTGGACGCCGTCATGCGCCTGCCGGTGCTGCGCACCGTCAACAAGGGCCTTGGAATGTTGCTCGGCATCGCCCAGGGCCTGGTGATCTGCTGCGTCTTCGCCGCCGCTGTCTCGGTGCTGGCCCCCTACCTG
Organism: Clostridia bacterium; assembly: GCA_017396965.1. Classification (GTDB taxonomy): domain Bacteria; phylum Bacillota; class Clostridia; order Oscillospirales; family Feifaniaceae; genus Galloscillospira. The sequence continues at coordinate 4,469 of JAFQKL010000330.1, read as the reverse complement.
GTCAACTACCTGGCCGGCTTTAACGCGGAGACGATCAGCTCCACACTGGTCTTTCGCTTTTTCTACGAACTCAGCCCCTTCCGTGGGATGATTTGAGGTGGAAAATATCAGAGGAATCTGTTATAATAGAAAATCGGGGGCCGCTCACCCCCGACCGACCGGCCTGCCGGTCCTGAAGATGTTAGGAAATGTTTCATATATAAGAAAGAATTAGAGGTGACTTCATGCTTTGTTCCCGCTGTAAGAAGAGGACCGCTGTGGTGTTTGTCTCCCGCCAGGAAAACGGCAAGACCGTCAACCAGGGCTACTGCCTCCAGTGCGCCAGAGAGATCGGCATTCAGCCGGTGGACGAGATGCTCAACCAGATGGGCATCAGCGAAGGCGATGTGGAGCAGATGGAGACGGAGCTGCAGGATTTCTTCGAAGGCAAGGTCGACGATGCCGACGGACACGCCCTCTCCCTCCCCCCCTTCCTGCAAAATATGCTGAAAAATCCGCGGATGTTTGCCCTCGGCCCCTTCGGCACCCCGCCCGCCGAAGAGAAGCCGGAAGAGAAGCCCGGCGAAAAGCCGCCGCAGTCCTCCGCCGCCGAAGGGGAAAAGCCCCAGCCGCACAAGAGAAGGCAAAAGCCCAAGCTCCTGGAGCAGTTTTGCATCAACCTCACCCGCCGCGCCAAGGAAGGCAAGCTCGACCGCATCGTCGGCCGCGAGCGCGAGACTGACCGCGTGCTGCAGATCTTAAACCGCCGCCAGAAAAACAATCCCTGCCTCATCGGCGAACCCGGTGTCGGCAAGACGGCGGTGGCCGAGGGCCTTGCCATCCGCATCGCCGAAGGCAACGTCCCCGCCCGCCTCACCGATAAGGAGATCTACCTGCTCGACCTCACCGCGCTGGTCGCCGGCACCCAGTTCCGTGGCCAGTTTGAAAGCCGCATCAAAAACCTCATCGCCGAGATCCGCGATCAGGGCAACGTCATCCTCGTCATCGACGAGGTACACACCCTGGTCTCCGCCGGTGAGGCCGAGGGCAGTATGTCGGCTGCCAACATCTTGAAGCCCGCCCTTTCCAGAGGCGAGATCCAGGTGATCGGCGCCACCACCTTCAATGAGTACCGCAAGTCGATCGAAAAGGATGCCGCCCTCGAGCGCCGCTTCCAGCCGGTCACCATCGAAGAGCCTTCGATGGACGATACGGTCAGCATCCTCATGGGCGTCAAGAGCTACTACGAAAAGTACCACGGCGTCACCATCGACGAGGAGACCGTCCGCGCCGCCGCCTCCCTGTCGGAACGTTATATCACCGACCGCTTCCTGCCCGACAAGGCCATCGACCTCATCGACGAGGCCGCCTCCCTCTGCAACATAGAGGACAAGGAGGCCGCCGAATCTCTGCTGCTCGGCCGCCGCATCGCCGAGCTGAAGGAGAAGGAGGAGAAGCTGCAGCCGGAGGATGAGAAGTTCTACGAGACCAGAGCCGATCTGGTCAGCGAGCGGATGCGCCTGGAGGAGCAGCTCACCGAGCTTGAGATCTCCCGCAAGGCCCCTGCCGTCACCGGCGACCAGCTCGCCAAGGTGGTGGAGCTCTGGACCGGTATCCCCGCCTCCAAGATCGCCGAGAGCGAGTTTGACAAGCTGGCCGGCCTGGGCGACGAGCTGCGCGCCCGCGTCATCGGCCAGGAGGAGGCGATCGACGCCCTGGTGCGCGCCCTGCGCCGCAACCGCGCCGGTGTCGCCGCCAAGAGAAAGCCCGCCTCCTTCATCTTCATCGGCCCCACCGGCGTCGGCAAGACCGAGCTGTGCAAAACCCTGGCCGGTGCCCTCTTTGACACGCCCGACACCATGATCCGCGTCGACATGAGCGAGTACATGGAAAAGCACTCGGTCTCCCGCCTCATCGGCTCCCCTCCCGGCTACATCGGCTACGACGAGGCCGGTCAGCTCACCGAAAAGGTGCGCAGAAAGCCCTACTGCGTGGTGCTGTTTGACGAGATCGAAAAGGCCCATCCCGATGTGCTCAACGTCATGCTGCAGATTTTGGACGACGGCCGCATCACCGATGCCCACGGCCGTACCGTCAACTTTGAAAACACCGTCATCATCATGACCAGTAACGCCGGCTCTGAGCGCCGCGAGGCCCCGCTCGGCTTCGGCGGCACGGTGGAAACCCGCAGCCGCGAGAAGGCGATGAAGGCCCTTGAGGGCTTCCTGTGCCCCGAGTTCATCAACCGTGTCGACGAGATCGTCGCCTTCCGTCCTCTGGACAAGGAGGACTTCGCCAGCATCGCCGGCATCCTGCTCGGTGATCTCAAGAAGGCGATGGCCGAAAACGGCCGCACCCTCACAGTCGGTGAGGGTGTGGAAGCGGCGCTGGTGGAACATTCCTTCAGCGATAAGTACGGCGCCCGCAGTCTGCGCCGCGCCGTGGAGCGCGAGGTGGAGGATGCGCTTGCCACCCTCATCGTCGAGGAACGCGGCCGCCGCACCGACCATCTGCGCATCGACGTCGCCGAGGATGGCAGCCTCAAGGCCGGCATCGACGAGCAGGCCGAAACGCTGCCCGTCACGCCGACAGAGGCGTAGCCCCGCCTTTCCCGCCCGACCAAAGAGCTGAAACGCCGCCCCACCCGGGGCGGCGTTTTCCTTGCCGCAGATCGGAAAACAGAGAGTCCTGCAGAACTCTGTGGAAGCAAGTCAACCGTCGATTCGGGACGCTTTCGGTACGTTTCGGGCCAACCGCCCCCCAACGGCTTTGTTTGGGTGTAAGCTGAGAAGCAGGCCACACGGCCACCATTGAAACGGGAGGAAAGTCCTATGAAAAAGCTGATCACTCTTGCCATGGCACTGCTTCTCTGCTTTGCGCTGGTTTCCTGCGGCGGTGTCGATACGCAGCCTGCCATTGACGCCTTCAATGCAGCCAACACCGCCTTTACGGCGCTTGCCAACGATGTCAACGCTGAAATTGATGCCTACGACGAAGAATTCCTCGAGCTGCTCTACGAGATGTCCGATGTACTTGCCCAGCAAAAGGAGCTGCTGGAAGGCGATACGGATCTCACCGAGGAGCAGGTCACCGAGATGGTCTCTGCGCTCAAGGGGATTGAAGACTGGTGCAACGAAACCCACCCGCAGCTCGATGTCCTGAAGGCCGCCGCCGCGCTCACCTCCCTGGCCGAAACCTATGATGAGACCGTAGCTGCTTTTGATGCACTTGCCACCAAAGTCAACGAGAATCTCGATACACTCGATCCCGAGGTTGTCCCTGTGATGAACACGATGCACGACAGCCTGGTTGCCGCCGGCGAAGCGATTTTGAGCGATGTGGAGGTCTCTGCCCAGCAGGCTGCCGAGCTGGAAGCCGCTCTGACTGAGATCCATGACTGGGTCATCCGCGCGGAGAACGAGCTGTTCCACTAACAGACCTGACGAAATTGCCCTGAAACATCGCGATCATGGCGATTATGGCGATCAAAGAAAAAGCCCGGACACACCCGCTGGGGGTGTCCGGGCTTTTTCTATTTCTGAAAGATCGAAAAGATTCTGAAAAATGCCAAATATCAGCCTTCTTCATACAAGAAAAAGAATCGCTTTTAAACAACCCCCTCAAAGTTCCGTCGCCTTGAGGCGTGCAGTTCTTCAAGAAAGAGCTGCTCTAAGGCGGTCAGCTCCATGCCCTTGCGGTAGATCAGCGTGTCTTTGAAATGTACGTCAATGTCTGTACAGATCCGCTGTACCAGATCATGGTGTTTGAGCTGCTCTCTGGTGAGCGGAGAATCCCACAAAAAGACCTCGCTGTTGGCAGAGAGCAGGTCGAGCATCGTGCCGCGGTCGAAGACACGAATGCGGGTGGCACCGTACTCCGGGATCCAACCGGTTTTGGCTGTGAGATACTGCAGGGAGGAGGCGGTGAGATCTCCCGAAACGATTTCCGGATACGGCTTGAGGTCGCTGAGTTTCAGCGGGCTGCGCGAGGTGAGAACATGATGCCGACTCATGATCACCACCGGGCGAAATCCTGCAATCTCCTCAAAGACCAACCCCTTTTCCGTGAGAATCTCATCAATGTATTTATGATAATCTGCATTGTAGCGCAAAATCCCAAGACGATAGTTCTCCTCCAGAACATCGTCAATGACAGAGTTCGAGTCCGTCTCATTATAGCGGATATCCGGCAGAGGATGAAGCCGCAGCGCACTGATGCTGAAGATTGCAAAAGCCTCGGAGATATAACCCACCCGGGGGACGGAGATGGAAAAGCGTTTGCGGATCGAGTCGTCCTTTTCCTTCAGAGACTCAAGCTCTTCGATCTGATCGAGGATTTTCTCTGCGAGACGAAGAAAATGCTCACCCTCCGGGGTCGGCACCATTCCCTTGGTGGTGCGGTCAAAAATCGTGATCCCAACAGACGTTTCCAGCTCGCGGATGCAGCGGCTGAGATTGGGCTGTGTGTTGAAAAGGATTTCCGCCGTCTTC
>JAFQKL010000329.1 GCA_017396965.1 Clostridia bacterium | reverse complement strand
GTCCCCCCACCCCACAGAAAGGATGATCCCCATGCTCACCCCCCTCCCCACCGCCGCGGCCCAGGCGCCGCCGTTGGTGGAGTTTCGCCGGCTCTCCCAGAAGTACCAGACCCCGGAGGGAGAGGTGGAGGCGATCCGCGATGTCTCGTTTGCCGTCCGCCGCGGCGAGTTTGTCAGCCTGGTCGGGCCGTCCGGCTGCGGCAAGTCCACGCTGCTGTCCATCCTCGCCGGCCTCGTCGTCCCCAGCGGCGGTGAGGCGCTGGTGGAAGGCCGCCCCGCCGCACGTGGCGACGCCGGCGTCGGCTATATGCTGCAGCACGACCACCTCTTTGAATGGCGTACCATCGAGCAGAATGTCCTGCTCGGCCTCGAGGTGCGCCACGCCCTCACCGCCGAGAGCCGCGCGCGGGCCGTCGACCTGCTGACCACCTACGGCCTCGGCGAATTCCGCCACGCCACCCCCAGTCACCTCTCCGGCGGAATGCGGCAGCGGGCGGCGCTGATCCGTACGCTGGCGCCCGGCCCCCGTCTGCTGCTGCTGGACGAGGCCTTCTCCGCCCTCGACTACCAGACCCGCCTCTCGGTCACCTCCGACGTCCACCGCATCCTCCGCCGTGAGCAGGCGACGGCGCTGATCGTCACCCACGACATCAGCGAGGCCGTCGCCCTCTCCGACCGGGTGATCGTCTTAAGCCCGCGCCCTGCGACGGTGCGGGCCGAATTCGCCATCCCCCTCGCCGACCTGCCGCCGGAGCAGCGGCGGGGGCATCCCCATTTCAACCTCTGCTTCGAGCAGATCTGGAAGGAGCTGGACAGCAAGTGAAACCGCAAATCCCCTCCCCCGAGCGCGCCGCCTACCTGCGCCGCGCCGCCCGGGAACGGCGGCTGGTGCGGGGCAGCCGCCTGCTGATCGTCGTCGCCTTCTTCCTCTTGTGGGAGGCGGCCGCCGCCTGCAAGTGGATCGACCCCTTTCTCATGAGCAGCCCCTCCAGGATGCTGGCCACCCTCGGCCGTCTGGCGGCGGAGGGGAACCTCCTGCCCCATATCGGCATAACCTGTATGGAGACGGTGGCGGGATTCCTGCTGGGCACGCTGCTCGGCACCGCCATCGCCATGCTGCTGTGGTGGATGCCGCGTCTGGCCCGGATCACAGAGCCGCTGCTCGTCACCTTAAACAGCCTGCCCAAAATCGCCTTAGGACCTGTCTTCATCGTCTGGATGGGGCCCGGGACGGGGGCGATTGTCGTCATGGGCCTTGCCATCAGCCTCATCGTCACCGTGCTGGAGGTCTACCACGGCTTCGTGCAGACCGATGCCGACAAGGTGCGGCTGGTGGAGTCAATGGGCGGCAGCCGCTGGCAGGTGCTCACCAAGGTGGTGCTGCCCGCCAACCTGCCCACGGTGGTCAACGCCCTTAAGGTCAATGTCGGCCTCTCGTGGGTGGGGGTGATCACCGGGGAGTACCTGGTCAGCCGCGCGGGGATCGGGTACCTGATTGTCTATGGCGGGCAGGTGTTCCGCATGGACCTGGTGATGGCCTCGGTGCTGGTGCTGGCGGTGCTGGCCGCGCTGATGTACCTCGGCGTGGTGGCGATCGAGCGGCGGATCCGGCGGCGGATGCTGTCTGCCGACCGCAGCGGCACATTTTAAGGAGGGATCCCCCATGAAGTATCCATTGAAGACCCCCTGGAGACGGGCGGCGGCGCTCGTCCTCGCCCTGCTGCTGACGCTGGCACTGGCCGGCTGTCAGCAGACCGCCGCCGGCGACGGCGAGGCGCTGACCACCGTCCGGCTCAACGAGGTGACCCACTCGGTGTTCTACGCCCCCCAGTACGCCGCCATGGAGCTGGGCTTCTTCGCCGAGGAGGGCCTTGCCATTGAGCTGACCAACGGCGGCGGGGCCGACAAGGTGATGACCGCCGTCCTCACCGGCGGTTCCGACATCGGCCTCGCCGGGCCGGAGGCGGCGATCTACGTCCACAAGGAGGGCAGGGAGGACGCCTGCATCGTCTTCGGCCAGCTGACGAAGCGCGACGGGGCCTTTCTCGTCGGCCGTGAGCCGGAGCCGGACTTTGCCTGGGAGAACCTCGCCGGCAGCTATGTGATCGGCGGCCGCGCCGGCGGGGTGCCGCTGATGACGCTCGAGCATCTGCTGCGCAGCAAGGGGCTCATCCCCGGCGAGGACCTGACGGTGGACTCCTCGGTGCAGTTCAACATGATGGCCGGCGCCTTCACCGGCGGCACCGGCGACTATGTGGCGCTGTTTGAGCCGACGGCCTCGCAGATGGAGCAGGAGGGCAAGGGCCACATCCTCGCCTCGATCGGCGAGGCGGCGGGCGAGGTGCCGTACACGGCCTACTTCGCGGCGGAGAGCTTTCTGGCGGAAAACGCCGACCTGGTCGAGCGGTTCACCCGCGCCGTCCACCGCGGCCAGCAGTGGGTGGCGGAGCACACGGCGGCCGAGATCGCCGAGGTAATCGCCCCCCAGTTCCCGGACACCGACCTCGCGCTGCTGACCACGGTGACCGAGCGGCACAAGCAGATTGACGCCTGGAACCAGACCCCGGTGATGGAGCAGGCGGCCTTTGAGCGCCTGCAGGACATCATGCAGGAGGCGGGCGAGCTGGACGCACGGGTACCGTTTGCCGAGGTGGTGGACAACAGCTTCGCTCTGGCGGCGAGCGCGGGCTGAGGCGCAAGGGGGAGGGACGGGGTCCCTCCCCCTGGTGCGTTGGAAGAAGCAACGCGCCAATCCCGCCCGCCGCGCCCTTCGGCTCCCTCTTTGAGGGAGCTGTCAGCGAAGCTGACTGAGGGAGTCCGCGCAGGCTTCGCCATCTCCGCAGCACACAAACCAACACGCCAACCCCGCCTATGTGGGGACAGCTTTGCCCACCCCGCAACACCCATACCAGCGCGCAAAGCCTGCCCATGCGGGTACCACCTCGCCCATCGCAGAGCGCCCAAGTCCTGCGCGAAAGGGTAGGTCTGTCAAGGGTTTAGGGTGGAGATT
>JAFQKL010000030.1 GCA_017396965.1 Clostridia bacterium | reverse complement strand
CGCGGGGGGACGCGGGGGGAAAGGGCTTGCGTGTGCCGAGGGACTTGTGTTTGCCGAGGGACTTGCGTCTGCCGGATCCGGGACGGAGGGGCGGAGAAAGAGCCTGTCATCGGGACAAGGGTGATAGGTCTGCGGGTATTTGCCGGGTATACATTATATAGGAAGAAAAAAACGAAAAGACGCAGACGAAAGGAAATCCGCGGAAAAACGAAAAACCGCGTGGGAGGAAAGACGGAAAACCGCAGGAGGCAAAAGGAGATCCGTGGGGGGAAGACGGAAACCGCAGGAGGCGAGAGGAGATCCGTGGGGGGAAGACGGAAAACCGCAGGAGGCAGGGGGAAACCGTGGGAGGAAAGACGGAAATTCCCCTTCCGCCGCCGGGGGCCGCCTCCTTCTTGACAGGGGCTGAACACTGTTGTATCATAGAACCATCGATCGCAATCGGATGGAAAGAGGTGCTTTTTTGTGTCAGATCCTCAGAAAACCGCGCCGCTGACGCCGGAGGTGGCCTTTGGTGAGCTGCCGGTGCGTCAGGCGGTGTTCGCCCAGATCGGGCCGTCCGTTGTCAGCAGCCTGATCATGCTGGTGTACAGCCTCGCGGACACCTATTTCGTCGGCCAGCTGGACGACCCCGATCAGCTGGCGGCGATTACCGTCGTCTACCCCTCGGTGCTGCTGATGCAGGCGCTGGCGGCGCTGTTTGGGGCGGGCGGGGCCTCGATGGTGTCGCGCTGTCTGGGACGCGGCGAGCGCGGGCGGGCGGAGAACATCGCCGCCTTCTGCGCCGTCGCCTCGCTGCTGGTCGGCGGCTGCTTCACGCTGGTGACGCTGCTGGCCGCCCGGCCGATGCTGCGCCTCTTCGGGGCGGACGCCGCCGTGATGCCCCACGCCGTCCGCTACGCCCGCTGGGTGATGATCGCGGGGGCGATGCCCACCGTCTACAGCCTGGCGATGGCACCGCTGCTGCGCGCCGCCGGCCTCGCCAAAAAAGCCTCCTTCGGCATCGCCGCAGGCGGCATCCTCAATATGATTCTGGACCCCTTTTTCTGCTTCGACTTCGGCCTCGGCCTCGGGGTGGAGGGCGCGGCGATGGCGACGGCGCTGTCCAACCTCTTTACCGCCCTCTATTTCACCCGCCTCGTCCTGCGCGGCGAGGGCGGCGGCCTGCTCTCCTTCTCACCGACCCGCGCCCGCGCCGGGGCGGAACAGATCCGCGATGTCCTTGCTGTGGGGACGCCGTCGGCCCTGCAGACGGGGCTGACGATGGTGGCGGTGACGGCGATGAACCTGTTTGTGGCCCCCTACGGCGGACAGGCGGTGGCGGCGCTGGGCATTGTCAAGAAGATCGACTCGCTGCCGCTGCAGATCGCCATCGGCATCGCCCAGGGGGTGCTGCCGCTGCTGGCCTTCAACCACGGCGCAAAGCGGCACGACCGCGTCAACGCCGCCACCCGCCTCGCCGGCACCCTCTCCTGCGGCTTCGCCCTCTGCTGCGTCACCTGCTATGAGCTGACCGCCCCCTTCCTGGTGGGGCTGTTTATCGACGATGCGCAGACCGTGGCCTACGGCGCGGTGTTCCTGCGGCTGATGTGCCTGGCCATGCCGCTGATGGCGCTGGGATATCTGATGATCGTCCGCTTCCAGGCCATGCGCCGCAGCCGCGAGGCGACGATTCTCTCCATCCTGCGCAAAGGCTCGATCGACATTCCGCTGCTCTTTCTGATGACCCGCCTCTTTGGCGTGTACGGGGCGATGATGGTGCAGCCGATTGTCGACCTGATTGCTCTCATCACCGCCTTTGCCCTCAACAAAAGAGTGGAGCGCGAGTTGGCGGCGGAGGGAGATGTCTCTGTATGACAAACAAACCGCCGGCCGCCCAAACGGCCGGGAGCGCCGCTGCAGGCTCCACCTTTGTCCGCATCTGGGAGACGGTGCGGCGGATCCCCCGCGGCCGCGTCACCACCTACGGGACGGTGGCGGCGCTGGTGGGCAACCCGCGCCTCGCCCGCATTGTCGGCTGCGCCCTGCACGCGGCCCCGCCGGACCTGCCCT